>CALJIH010000033.1 GCA_937974135.1 uncultured Cocleimonas sp.
ATCAAATGAAAGATTTAGGTATTACTTATTATGCGATTGGTAGGGGAGAATAGGTGTTTTTTTAATTAAAAATGACACCCCCCTACTTTTTAACTATTTTACTTTGCTACAACCGCTTAGTACTGATATTTCCTAACGGAAATCTCTGTATACTTTTTGGCTCTAAGGGAGCCTAAAAAAGCAACACCCCCCTTCTTTTAGTGGATTTTAAACTTGATTGACAAATATAATTTATTGCAATCTGTTCAGCTTACCTTCTCATAAAGTAAATCCCAAACACCATGCCCTAATTTCAAACCACGTGTTTCAAACTTAGTAGTAGGTCGTGATGCTGGTTTTTCTGAATAAGGTTGATTTGCTTGCGATTTAAAATCAACCGAAGCTTCCATGACTTCTGCCATATGTTCGGCATACTCCTCCCAATCAGTAGCTAAATGAAAAACACCTTTCGCCGTTAACTTAGATGCAATCAAGGCAACAAAGTCGTCTTGAACAATGCGGCGTTTATTGTGTCGTTTCTTATGCCAGGGATCAGGAAAGAATAATTGCACTCTATCTAAAGAACCATCTGGAATACGATGTTTAATTATCTGCACAGCATCATCATCCATGACTCTTAGGTTAGTTAGATTATTTTCTTCAATGAGATGCAATAACCTACCTACGCCGGGACGATGGACTTCGATACCAATAAAATTCTGCTCTGGCGCATTGGCTGCCATCGTAGCCAAAGAGACCCCATCTCCAAATCCAATCTCTAACGTTATTGGATTGTTATTTGCAAACAAGCTATCAATGGCTAGTAAAGAATCACCTCGTTCTATACCAAATTGAGGCCAAAGCCTTTCCAAAGCATCTTCTTGTCCTTTTGTTAATCGACCTTGCCTGAGAACAAAGCTTCTTACGGGTCGCATATACTTATCGCTAGTTCTATTTTTATTCGAGCTCATACTGATTACACTATTATCTACATTGTGGTCTATTTTCAAGCTTGCGTATGTTACATGATATCCATTACAACAAAAGTATCTATTACTACAGTCAACTTAAAATGATGTGATCAAAAATTCGTGCTACATTTATATTTTCAGATAAAAAGTTAATAGTTATGACTGAAAGTGTAAAAAAACAATCTGGTGATATGCCTTTTTGTGCCAAACCGGAAAAATCCTTTACCATGCCCGCTCGCTTTTACACTAACGAGAGTATTTATAAGTTAGAAAAAGAAGGTATTTTTTTTAACAGTTGGAATTACGTTGGTCACATCAGTCAACTAAATGAAAAAGGCGATTACATAACGTTCAAAATCCACGATCAAAATATTTTTGTTATCAAAACAAAAACAGGTGATCTTAAAGCTTTTTACAATGTCTGTTTGCACCGTGGCCACGAATTACTCGTCGGCGAAGGAAAAACAAATAACATTATTTGTCCTTACCATGGTTGGTCTTACAATCTAGATGGAAATCTAAAGGTTGCCAGAAACTCGCAAAATGTCAGTGACTTTAATAAATGTGATTTCACCCTAAAATCTGTACAACTAGAAGTATTCTGTGGCTTGTTATTTGTAAATCTCGACCCTAAAGCAAAACCACTTAAAGAACAGAGTGGTAACCTCGAAAAAGAAATTCGATCCTATTGTCCGACTGTTGATAATTTAGTATTTGCGCAGCGCGATCATTTTGATGCTGCAAGCAATTGGAAAACCATGATTGACAACTTTCTTGAATGCTATCACTGTCATGTCGCCCATCAAGATTTTGTTGATTTAGTCGATATGGATAGCTACCGAACTGTAACCAATGGTATTTATTCTGCGCAAATATCAGATGCGCCAAAGTCTCTTGATAATAAAGCTTTTCAATTTAAAAAAGGTGATGTTGATTTCGGTTATGCGGGTTGGTTTTTGTGGCCAAACTTAACCATCTGGATTTATCCTGGAGAAGCAAACTTATCTGTTTTGCAAATGAACCCAAATGGCGTCGAAAGAACCACCGAATATCAAGATTGGTTTATACCGACTAAAACTCCTAGCATTCAATTAAAACAAGCAATGAATTATCAACGCGATGTATTGCAACCCGAAGATATTGCGCTTTGCGAGAGCGTACAAAAGGGTCTTAATTCAAAAGGATATAACCAAGGAAGGTTTATGGTTGACCATGGAAAAACGGAACTATCAGAGCATGCTGTGCATCATTTTCAGAATATGGTTATGCAAGCTGTAGGCGGTGAAATCGAAGATTAAAGAATATATCGTATGACTCTGGGTGAACCTAAAAAACTACACCCCCCCACTTTTAAGCACTATTGATCAAACTAAATAAACTATTCGGCAAGATCCTCTGTAAATACATCAAACTTCTTTGCAAGTTCTGATGAGCGATCCTCACAACGGACTACTTCTAGGATCAAGTCACGCATACCAGGAATCATAATTAAGTCTGTGATAATCGCAGAAAAAGCTATTTGTTCTTGCTCGGCTAAATTCAAAAGAAATAATTTACGCAAATTGTCATCTTCTAAGTCACACCAGCAACGGCCGGATATAGCAGCAAATACTTCAATTTCATCGGCTAATGATTTTTGCAAAATTGATGATAATAATTTTACTCTTAGTGCTTTATCAGGATAAGAAGAGATAGCCCTAATTAAAGAAGATACTAGAATAACATCAGTATTTTCAGCAACAACCTCAGCTTTGATTCTCATCACTAATGTATCAAATAATGCTTTACTAAATTCAACATTTTCCAGAGATTTTGCGTAGCTACTCAAGGGC
>CALJIH010000034.1 GCA_937974135.1 uncultured Cocleimonas sp.
TATCACCAATCAACCACGTGGTTTGATAATTGTGTTGCTGCAGCATAACTGCAATAGGTTTTTCCTTAGATAACACAATGGTTAGCCCGACATAGTGATCGAGCTGATGCCAATCTGTATTACTGGCAACAAGTCCCATGGCCAAGCGTTGCCAAGTGGCGATACCTTTAACCAGCCCGCTATGCGCAAAAACCAGATTGTAACTAAGAAAAGTTAAGGGTATTTGTTGTTTATTGTGGACTAGCTGATCTCGATGAATGCGAGCGTATACTGTTGGTGATCCTTTCTTTTTTGATGGTAAATAACGAAATTCAGTTTTCACATTATTTTTATGTTGATTCAATAATTCTTGGGTAACTTGCTTACTGATCAATTTATTATTGATATAGAGTGCTCCGTTAGCAATGTAATCCGCATAAAAATCTATGAAAGACGTTTGCTCCTTTGCCAGAAAGACTCTTGGCTTAAATGATGCTAACAATGCTTGGTCGTGTTCATTTGGCAAAGTCATAGACGGTTGGTTTTTGGCAAAATATTGTTGGAAGCCTGGCATCTGAGTAAAACTTGAATCACTTTTACTACACGCTATTAGTAATGATAAAAGCAAAGCAACGACACAAATACTTATGATATGAATAGATGTAAATTTTTTTCCCATAGTATTCAATCAATATTTAAGCGATAAGTTAAAAGTGGTCTTTAATCAAACTAAACGAAATAGCCCACATTATACAAGCAATTAAGAAATCCAAAATTTTCCATGATTTTGGGTTTTCAAAAAAGGGTCGTAATATTCTGGCACCGTATCCTAATGAAAAGAAAAATACGAATGATGCAGTAATTGCACCTAATGCAAATAAGTCTCGCTCAGATGCATATTGCGTTGATACTGAACCGATTAACATTACCGTATCTAAATAGACATGTGGATTTAGCCATGTGAGTGCCAAACAAGTTAAGACGATTTTACTTAGTGCAGAAGGATTTGCATTTGCTGGGTTAAGTCCATCATTGGCAGTAAAAGCAGATTTGAAATTCATTGCGCCATAGATAAATAAAAAGAGGGCACCACCGTATCTTGCCAAAGGTTCTATCCATGGAATGGAGGTGATAATAACGGAAAAACCAAAAACACCTAAACCGATTAATATCGCATCGGATAGGGCGCAGATAAAACAGACTATAAAAATATGTTCTTTTTTTAAACCCTGCCTCAGAACGAATGCGTTCTGTGAACCGATCGCTAAAATTAAACTAAAACCGAGTGAAAAACCCGCCAGCAGACCGCTCACAAGGAATGACTCAATATAACAATATTACTCAAGGTTTTGATCCTGAATTTGTCTATATAAAAACTGGAAAATATAACACTTCTAATCATGGGTAAGGGGTTTTTGATATATATTTTAATCAAAAAAGACACCCCCCCACTTTTTGCTGTTTTTTCTTCATTCTATATTACACTCAGGTAATAAAAACATTTTTCATAATGTAATTGGAGTGAAAAATATGAGCCTCTACAAAGGAATGGATGCGGATACTTTAGAAGCCGAATACCATCTCACTAAACGTCGAGATGCAGATCCCGCGCTTGAAGATTTTCCAATCGTTGTTGATCGTTGGTTAGCACGCAGCGCACAGCATCGCGAAGCATCAGGTGCGCGCATCGATATTCCTTATGGAAACGGCGAACGTGAAAAGTTAGATTACTTTTATTCAGGAGACGCAAAAGGCCCCTTACTTTTTTATATACACGGTGGTTATTGGCAACGTGGCGACAAAAGCATGTACAGCTTTGTTACCGAAGCGTTTATCAAGCATGGTATTTCTGTTGCTGTGATTAATTACAATTTAACCCCAACAGTACGAATGGGGCAGATTCCCCCACAAATTCGTAAAGCAGTTGCTTGGTGCTATCACAATTCAAATGATCTTCAATTCGATCGAGATCAGATCCATGTTAGCGGGCATTCCGCAGGCGGGCATTTAACGGCGATGATGATGGCTACTGATTGGCCACTATTTGATAATCGTTTACCGATAGATTTAGTCAAAACGGGTATTCCTATTTCTGGAGTGTTTGAGCTAGAGCCGATAGTGCATACTTCCTTAAACGAAGGTCCACAAATGGATATTGATGAGGCGATTACGGAAAGCCCAACCTTTATCCCCCCGGTGACTAATGCACCACAGCTAGTCGTTTACGGTGGTGGTGAGAGCGCTGAATTTCATCGTCAATCCAAAGATTACGCAGAAAAATTCAGAACCGCAGAGCGAAAAATGGAAGTGTATGAAGTGCCCATTTACGATCATTTTGAAGAATTAGAACGTTTAGCGGAAGATGACAGTGTCTTCTTTGAAAAAACACATCAATTAATTACAACGCAACAGTTATAAATGACCTTGTCATCGATATAGGAAAAACCATGAGCGATAGAAGAGCAGAATTATTAGAAGCAACGGAAAAGTTTGTCTCCGCATTTAATCAAATGCATATAGATAAAGTCGTCAAATCATTTGCAGAAGATGGTATTTATGAGGATTCTACTGGTGGACGTCATCAAGGACATCATGCGATTCGTCTTGCATTCGAACCTTTAGTGGGTGGTGAAAAAGGAAAAATACGTTTTGTCAGTGAAGATTTTTTTGCTGAAGTTGAAACAGGAAAAGTGCTTATCAGTTGGTTTTTAAATATGGAATTAGATGACACTGTTTCCGTGATCCGCGGTATTGATGTTCTGCATTTCAACGATGACAATAGCCTTGCAAAAAAAATGGCGTATATGAAAGTCGACAAACCACATTTCGAAGAACAGTAGAGTGTTAAGGAATACGTTATGAATAAAATGCGTTTCGACTTTGTGCCATTTTTCAATCCAGGAGAAAACCTTCCTTGGACGCGTATTATGGAAATGATTCGTGAGCAAACGCTACTCGCAGAGCAGGCTGATTTCACTACGGTCTGGATGACCGAGCATCATTTTGCCCATAACGGTTATCTCAATGCTTCGCCCAATCCTGTTTTGGTGTGCGCTGATTTAGCTGCGCGAACCAATAAAATCCGTTTAGGACAAGCTCCGATTGTTTTGCCAGATTGGCATCCACTGCGCGTTGCTGAAGACGTAGCGATGTTGGATAACCTCTCAGGTGGTCGTGTTGATTTTGGCGTGGGTCGTGGCACTAACGAGCGCGCTTGTTTGCAATTTAATATGAAGCCCGAGTCGGACAAGCGTAATGATAAAGAAAGCTACGCCTTATTTCGCGAATGTTTAGATATTATCCTCAAAGCATGGACACAAGACCCATTTACCTATGAGGGCGAATATTACACATTACCCATGCCAGGGTGGTTTGAAACCAATCGCATGTTTGAACCTTGGGATGAACGTTATCACAAGGAAGATGGTGAATACAAAGCGATGTATATTCATCCGCGAGTAGTGCAAGCGCCACATCCCCCAGTTTGGATGATGTCGAATGCACCATTTACCTATGAGTTTGCAGGCAAAGAAGGGCATAACCTTATCGGAATGGCCGGTGCTAAAGGGAATATTAACGCCTGTTGGAATGCCTACAAAAAAGGTGCTGAAGAAGTTGGTCGTAATGTGGAGTTAGGCGATCATTGTGGCATGTGTACGGTTATTTATGTTGCCGATTCCTTCGAACAAGCGGATAAAGACCTGCGTTCTTCTGTGAACCTCTATTACGAATTTCTGGCTGGTGCACGCCCCAGTGGTGAATGGATGAAACAGGCTTATTTAGCTAAAGGCGAAGAATTAACTCCAGCAGAAGTAGATGCCGATTGGTTCGACTTTTTAACTGGGCGCAACATTATTTGGGTGGGTACAGCGGATTATGTCGCTGAACAAATCGAAGAATGGCAAGCTGACTGCAACGTTAATCATCTGATGCTGTTACAACAATTTCCGAACTTTCCCTTTGAAAAAATCATGGCAAGTATGGATAAATTCGCAACGCATGTAATGCCGCGTTTTCAATAGGACTTAACATGATGTTAGAGATTTACGGCAGAAAAAACTCAAACCAAGTGATCAACGTAATGTGGGCCGTAGGTGAAATGGGTTTAGAGCATATGCGGCATAATGTGACTGGCTCTTTTGGAGGTGAAGATACGGAAGCATTTGGCAAAATGAATCCCAATCGACTGGTACCTGTGATTGATGATAATGGTTTTGTGCTGTGGGAATCCTATGCAATTATTCGCTATCTGACACGTCGCTATGGTTATGACAGCTTATGGCCTGGTGATCCGCAGCAAGCCGCCATTGCGGATCAATGGATGGAATGGACCAATAGCTTGGTGATGCCGACATTTTTTCCAATATTCTGGCAGTTAGTACGAACCCCAAAAGATCAGCGTGATTACGATAAGGTCGCTGAAATGGCAAATGCTACGGGTCAGTTATTGCAAATCGCTGAAAAACAACTCGAAGGTAAAACCTATATTACTGGAGACAGTCTTACTTTTGGTGATATTCCACTCGGTGCTTTAATGTTCAAATATTACACTTTAGATATCGAGCGACCATCACTACCGAATATCGAAGCTTGGTACGCGAGATTACAAGAACGCCAAGCCTATCAAGAACATTGTATGGGTGCGTTTGGGACTTCGCCTGAGGAATGGTTGGCATTGGAAAAAGCTGGTGCTTGATTATTTATTCCTCTCATTGGCAAAGAGGGATTAGGGGAGATTTGAAAAGGCCTAAAAGTAGGGGGGTGTCTTTTAGGTATTTATTTAAGATGTTTTAGGTTGTATTCCTATGAACGAGAATGTTTTCCCCAATATTGATACAGAAGAAATAGAACGACAATATTTTCTGCGAGCCTTACGCCCCGATTACGATACAGTAGTTATTCCCGATTGGCTGAAACGTTCAGAACGTTTTCTGCAAAACCATCAAGGCACGCTTGATCTTGCTTATGGAAATGCTGAACGAAACCACCTCGACTTCTTCCCCGCCCCCATCGAAAATAATAATGGAGACTTTGTTCTATACATTCACGGTGGCTATTGGCAACGTGGTGATAAATCAGTGTATAGCTTTTTGGCAGAAGGGTTTTTAGAGCGTGGTATTAGTGTTGCTTTGATCAATTATCCAATGTGTCCAAACATTGCTTTCTCTAAAATTGCAAATCATGTCCAGCAAGCTGTGAAATGGCTTTGGGAGCAAGCCGATGATCTTGGCTTTAATCGAGACAAACTCAATGTGATGGGGCATTCTGCGGGTGCTCATTTAACCGTTGAGATGCTGCAAAGCGATTGGACAAGTATAGGTTTGCCTGCAAATATAATTCGATCTGGAATTGCATTATCTGGCTTATACGATTTAGAACCACTGCTGCAATGTTCAGAAAATGAGAGGCTTAAACTTGATATGGATGAAGTCAATAGCGCCAGCCCAATGAAGCAGAATCCAGATTCTTTGGCACCTTTATTACTTGGTTATGGCATGAATGAACCGCCAGACATGCACCGTCAATCGATACAATACTTCGATACCTTTAAGGATAAGAGTTCACGCATGGAATGTTTAGCAATACCAGATGCAGATCATTTTGATGTGGTGAATGTGTTAGGTGATGAGAATAGCGATTTATTTGAGCAAACCTTGAGTTTTATTGTGTAGAAATCCCTCAAAAGTAGAGGGGTGTCTTTTCAATGACAAATCTTCAAGGTAAAAATAATCAAGAGCAAAAGATAATCCAATTGGTTTACTAAGGAAGAAAAATGCA
>CALJIH010000035.1 GCA_937974135.1 uncultured Cocleimonas sp.
AGCGGCACAAGCCCAGATCAGGCAGATGATCGAAAATAACAGCATCGCGAAACGAGACCCCAAAGCACCTGAAGACAGCGAGTTAGTGTATAACTTCACCGACGATTCTAAGATTAAAACCATGCTGGTAACGCCAGCGAATCATGCATTAATTGCTAAAGGTTTAGTTGCAATTGCTAAGTTAGAGAATAATAAAACGATTGAATATTTTTTAATTCCTGCAGAAGCTGCGCGTAAGATTACAGAACGTGATAGCTCATCAATTGTATTGCTGAATGATTATGAAAAATCAGATGAGAAGGATGACGAGGAAGATCCTTACGCAGGTTTTGAGGTGCCTGATAATTTGATGTGGTAAAGATTTCTAATTAATTCAAAGCAAAACCATTCAAAAGAGGGGGGGGTGTGCTTTAATACCCTTCTTATTCAGATATTCTGGTTCAATCATGTCCACCGCAAGTTTTTCATCTCTTAATTTGTCAAAAGCACAATTAGCGAATCTAGAATCGCTGGAATACAAGCAGATGACGCCTGTGCAATCTGCGAGCTTACCTTTGATACTTGAAGGCAAAGATTTAATCGTTCAAGCGAAAACGGGTAGTGGTAAAACGGCTGCCTTTGGTTTGGGCTTACTGGATAAAATCAACCCTAAGTTTTTCGGAACGCAAGCAATGGTGCTTTGTCCCACTCGTGAGTTGGCCGATCAAGTTGCCAAAGAGCTTCGAGTGCTAGCGCGCTGTATTCCCAATATTAAACTGATTACGTTGTGTGGCGGCACACCACTGCGACCGCAAGCTGATTCGCTTCAGCATGGCGCGCATATAGTGGTAGGAACTCCGGGTCGAATTAAAGACCATTTAAGTCGTGAAACCTTGGAGCTAAATAGCCTAGATACTTTGGTATTGGATGAAGCCGATCGCATGTTAGATATGGGTTTTTACGATGAAATTATGCATATCGTAAAAAATGCACCTGAAGAGCGTCAGACTTTGCTGTTCTCAGCAACTTACCCAAATACCATCAAAAAAATGTGTCGCTCTATTCAGCGAGATTCTGTTGAGATCAAAATAGATTCAGAGCATCAAGCCGATACAATTACACAATTGTTTTTTGAAACAAATAACTATCAACGTAAAGATACTTTGTTAGGCATTCTTGAGCATTATCAACCTCAGAATACTGTGGTATTTTGTCATACCAAAATTCAGTGCAATGAAATTGGGCAGTTTCTTCGTGATAACAATGTGGATGCTTTAGAGCTTCATGGTGACTTAGAGCAACGCGAGCGTGATCAAGTGTTTGTAAGATTCAGTAACAATAGTTGTTCTGTGTTAGTGGCTACGGATGTTGCGTCACGCGGCTTGGATATTAAGTCGTTGGACGCAGTCATCAATTATGAACTGCCTCATGATCCAGAAATTTATGTACATCGCATCGGAAGAACAGGGCGTGCGGGAGAGAAGGGCTTAGCATTCAGTTTATATACTGACATGGAAGTACCACGAATTTTAAGTATCGAAGATTTTACAGGAAATGAATCACAATACGGACAAGTGGAAGCACTAACACGTAAGAATGATTTTATCCTAAAAGCACCGATGACAACCTTGATGTTGGATTCAGGCAAGAAAAATAAAATACGCCCAGGAGATTTATTGGGTGCATTAACAAAGGATGCAGGAATAACAGGCTCGAAAATTGGTAAGATAAATATCTACGATATGTTTAGTTACATTGCGGTAGAAAGTGATGTGGCTAATACTGCCCTGAATCATTTTCGACACGGAAAAGTAAAAAGTAAAAAAATTAAAGCACGTATTATTTCTTAATTTATATACTAATTTTAAATCTTAAAAAAGACACTCCCGTACTTTTAAGCGCTTTTAAACTTGGCTTAGATCTACGCTTTATGTATAGCACCTAAAATTCGCTCCCCCTTAGCACCTGTCACTTCAGGCAAATTAGAGGTTTGGCCTTCTAGTGTTTGTTTAGCCAGCCAAGCAAATGCCATCGCTTCCATCCAGTCAGGATGAATGCCCAAATCTTCTGTCGATGTGATTTTGATATTGGCTAAGTGATGTTGAATCCTTTTAACTAGATAAGTATTGTGGATGCCGCCACCGCAAATAAATAATTCGTCACAGTCAACTTCAATACTATTAGCTATAGAAATTGCGGTCAGTTCGGTTAATGTAGCTTGTATATCTTCAGGGTTATTATTTTGTAACTTGTCGCCAAGCATCTGCTTCAGCCAATCCAAATTAAACGCTTCTTTACCTGTGCTTTTAGGGGGTAATAGGGCAAAGTAACTATCACGCAAAAGAATTTCTAGAATTTCAGGAAGTACGTTACCTGATCTACCCCAGTCACCATTTTTGTCATAAGTGTTGTTACTGTTTGATGCTATCCACGCATCAATTAATCCATTTCCGGGGCCTGTGTCAAAACCAATAATTGTTTTACCAGAATCAGATTTAGGTAAATGAGTGATGTTTGCAATGCCACCAATATTTAAAATGGCTCTATTCTTATTTGAATCAGATAAAAACTCATGATGAAAGGCGGGTGCTAATGGCGCGCCCTGACCACCTGCAGAAATGTCACGGCTTCGAAAATCAGCAATTGTCGTAATCCCTGTTTTTTCCGCAATCAAACTTGCATCACCTAACTGCATACTGAAAGGATAATCACCCTCCGGCTGATGCCAAAGTGTTTGTCCATGAGAGCCAATAGCGGAGATTAAATTTTTATCAATGTTTTCTTGTTGAATAAAGGTAAGCGAGGCGTCTGCAAAAAGTTCGCCTAATTGTTGATTTAGAATTCCAATGTCTTGCAAACTTCCTGTCCAGTTTACATGAATAGTCTCTAGCAGATTCTGTTTAAGGAGTTTAGGAAAAGGATGACAATAAGATGAAAGTAACCTTGGTTGTTGTTTGTTAAACTCGACCAAAACAACATCAACACCGTCAAGACTAGTGCCTGACATTAAGCCGATAAATAATTTATTTTTTTCTGAGGGGTTGTGCAACATACAAACCTTAGCGATAGATTTTCGCTAAGGGTAACAGATTTTTAGCCACCGATTGCGCTATCAATCTCGATTTCCGCTTCAACGAAACGATGCAGTACGTTTAATTGCGTTACAAAGCCAACCGCTTTAGTACGGAAATCTTTAAGTTCTTTTTTAGAAAGAGACATACTGTTAGGAAGCTTTACGCGCATTGGATCAACTGGCTTTTTGTATCTGTGAAGTTCGTAATGTAAGTGTGGCCCTGTTGCTAAACCTGTAGAACCGACATAACCAATAACATCTGTTTGATAAACTTTTTGTCCTACCTTTAAACCAGACTTATATTTAGACATATGAGCGTATGTAGTTTTGTAACCTTCGCGATGTCTTATGATAACAGTTTTTCCATATCCACCTTTTCGGCCAATGCTTTCAATGACACCATTACCGGTCGCCATAATAGGAGTTCCTCTGCGTGCAGAGAAGTCTGTACCTTTATGCGCAACAATTTTGTGTAACTTAGGGTGGAATCTTCTTGGATTGAAATGAGAAGAAACACGGGCATGTTCAATTGGAGTGCGAATGAAAGCTTTCTTCATTTCGCGACCCTGAGGTGTGAAGTAATCCGCTTTGCCATCTTTGTAGGTGTAGCGAATTGTTCTGAATGCTTTACCTTTATTAATAAATTCAGCAGCTAGAAGATGTTGGTTACCAACTTTGTCACCGTCATGGTAAAGCTCTTCAAAGATAGCCGTGACTTTATCACCAACTCTAACATCGTGAGAGAAGTCAATATCCCAATCGAAAACTTTAACAACCTGCTTCATCACAGAATGAGCAACGCCAGCGCGTTTACCATCGAAAAATAATCCGTTCTTAATGATAAAGCTTGTTCTTGCTTGTCTGATTTCAAATATGTTTTCTTTATGAGTGCCTACGTATGCTTCACCCTCATTAGTAATAACGTAACTTTCTTTATTACCTTTGGTGAAAATTAGCTCTTTAAGAACACCTTCATTGGTATTGGCTCGAACAATGCTACCTTTTTTTAGTGCTTTTATCTGTTTCGCAATTTCTTTATCTTGCTTTAGAACTTTAAGCAGCTCTTGATGGCCCACTCTGTGGAAGATATTTGTAGGATTGTCATAAGACTTAACGTGATAGGTGATCCACTGGCTTTTATTCTCATCTATAACATTACCAGCATAAGTTTCGATAGCTCTGGCTGGTAAATCGAGTTCTATTGTCTCTGGAATTTCCTCAAGATTGTCGATTATATCTATATCAACATATTCACGTGAATCTGGTTGTTGCTTCTGGTTGTGAGATGCCAATGAATAAACAACTTGATTTGATTTTGGGTCTATCTCAAAAGAAGCGGCAATTGGATTTGTATTATCCACCAATAAACGTGATTGCATTGGTAGATTTCCGATAGCGAATGTCAGACCTGTTATCATCAATGCACGCACAGCCCAAGCTGAACTCTTTTTTGAGTTCAATTCATTGGCAGAATCAAGAGTTGTTTTGTCTTCTTTAATGACGAGTTCCAGTGGTTTTAGGAGGTCGTATTTATTTTCAACATCCGTCCATTGTTTGTCGCTATAAGTGACAGTATTTTCAAGCTTAGAAGACAATATTGGGCCCTAATGAATAATATCTATACTAAAAAACATACGTAAGGGCGAATAAATACAGCAAAATCATACCGTTTGCAACATTAATCCTACCTTAACTCGGAATTAAATTATTCGGAGTAACAACGAATAATTGAGATTACCTATATCATAATAGTACTAATTTACTATTGTGCTTAGTATTTTTTGTTTTTTTTCAGGTGTTTAAATTTATTTTATCCTTGATGGGGCTTGCTGGATCTATCTTTTGTTGCCTTTTGTTTGTATTAAAAATCAAAACTAAATTATTAGTAGTTGACGTAAAAAAAGTAGTGTCTATAATGCGCGACCTCTGACGAGCACAGCGGTGATTAATTGTTGCTTTGTTTGTTAGAGAACAGACGGTTTTAATTGGTATGATTTTGGTTGCAATTATTTGGTTTTAAAATCAAATAAAACGTAAATAAAAGTTGAACAATTAAAAGCGAGGGAGTAGAATTCCCGCC
>CALJIH010000036.1 GCA_937974135.1 uncultured Cocleimonas sp.
TCAATATTCCTGTGATTGCATCTGGTGGTGTAACCAATATGGATGACATCATTGAGCTTTGCAAAGTCGAAGAAGCTGGTATCACAGGTACGATTTTAGGACGTTCGATTTACGAAGGTACAATCGATCTTGCTAAAGCGCACGAATATGTTGAGAGCCTGTAAATAATGGGACTCGCAAAACGCATTATTCCCTGTTTAGACGTTGATAACGGTCGCGTTGTAAAAGGCGTTAACTTCGTCGATATCCGCGATGCGGGTGATCCTGTAGAAGTCGCCGCCCGCTATAATCGTGAAGGTGCTGATGAAATTACGTTTTTAGATATTACCGCCAGTTCGGACGACCGTGAAACTACGGTGGATATGATTGAAGCGATAGCCTCTGAAGTATTTATTCCTTTAACGGTGGGTGGTGGTATTCGTAAAGTTGAAGACGTTCGTACCATGTTAAATGCGGGAGCAGATAAAGTCGCGATTAATACAGCAGCGATTTTTAATCCTGAATTGGTTAAAGAAGCAGCCGAATATTACGGATCTCAATGTATAGTGGTGGCTATTGATGCCAAGAAGACCAGCAAAGAGGGCGAAGCTGATCGTTGGGAGCTTTTCACTCACGGCGGCCGTAAAGAAACAGGTATCGATGCCGTTGCATGGGCAAAAAAAATGGAAGCATATGGCGCTGGAGAATTATTAGTTACCAGCATGGATAAAGATGGCACAAAGTCGGGTTTTAACCTACCTTTAACTAAGGCGATTGTAGATGCCGTGAATATTCCTGTGATTGCTTCTGGCGGTGTTGGAAATCTTCAACATTTGGCGGATGGTGTATTAAAAGCAGGCGCTGATGCAGTATTAGCCGCGAGTATTTTTCACTTTTCAGAGTACACTGTAGGTGAAGCAAAAGAGTTTATGTCTGAACAAGGCATTGAAATGCGGATTTAAGAACCCATTATAAAAAATATTAGATTATGAGTAATAATAAAGACATACTTTCTGAAGTCGCTAAAGTTTTGCATTCGCGAAAGTCTGCCGAACCTGACGTTTCGTACGTTTCCAGTCTATACTTAAAAGGACTTGATGCCATACTAAAAAAAGTAGGTGAAGAAGCGACCGAAGTTGTCATGGCTGCAAAAGATATTGAAGCAGCAAGTGTTAATAACAACAAAGAAAACAGTGATAAGAGCAAGTTAGTCAATGAAGTCACCGACTTATGGTTTCACACACTCGTGTTATTAGCTCAACAAGATTTACACCCAGATGATGTACTAAATGAATTAGATCGTCGCATGGGAACCTCTGGCATTGTTGAAAAAGCCAGTAGAAAATAAATGTTAGACAGCCTTTAGGGCTGCACCAATAAACTCAAAGAGAGGATTTTAAAATGTTATATGGTTTTGGTTTAGGTGGAATTAGCCCTTGGTCGCTATTAATTATCTTAGTTATCGTGGTGGTTATTTTCGGCACAAAACGTCTACGCAACGCTGGCGGAGATTTGGGTGGAGCGGTTAAAAACTTCAAAGACTCTATGAAAGATGGCGCAGATTCAGTAAATGCTAAAAAAGAAGCGTTAGAAGATGCGGCTGACGATGTCATCGAAGCAACATCAAAAGTTAAAGACACCACTAAATCTTAAGATTAGTGGGTTAGCTTTAACCCAGCAGGTTAGCTTACATGTTTGAATCTGGTTTCATAGAAATGCTTGTTATTGGCATAATTGCTCTAATGGTTGTCGGCCCAGAGCGATTGCCTGGTCTTGCCTCTAAAGTAGGTAAAATGGTCGGTAAAATGAAGGCATTTGTTGCTAACACTCGCGAAGATATCGAAAAAGAAATTCGCGCTGAAGAAATGCAAAGCATGTTATCCAAGCAAAAAGAAGAAATCAGTGAGCTGCGTAGCATGATGCAAGACTCCAGCAAAGAAATGGTGAGTGAAGTTAACGAAGCCAGTGAAATGTTAGGTGATAGTATCAACGAAGCTGAGGCTTCAGTCTCTAAACGTTCTAGTAATTAAACCAAATAGATTTTAAACCGCATGAGTGACTCTGTAGCAGACGATAAAACACCATCATTAGGTATCCTCAGTCATTTAATTGAATTACGTGATCGTTTATTAAAAGCGATTGTCGTTATCGCGATTGCGTTTGTTTGCTTATTCCCTTTTGCAAAAAAAATCTATAACTGGTTAGCAGCACCGCTAGTCGACCAAGGCCAAGAAATGCTAATCATCGGCCCTGTTGCTCCTTTCTTAATTCCAATGAAGTTGACCTTGTTGGTCGCTTTTTTAATAGCACTCCCCTATTTGTTTTATCAATTGTGGTCATTTGTTGCCCCCGGTTTATACAAACACGAAAAGCGTTTAATTTATCCTTTAATCGCATCCAGTATTTTCTTGTTCTATCTTGGTATAGCATTTGTGTACTATTTGCTTTTACCCATGATGTTCAAAATCATCCCACAATTTGCACCCGAAGTTGCGGTATTCAGCCCTGATATTGCACAGTATCTTGATTTCACCATCATGATGTTTATGGCCTTCGGCTTTGGTTTTGAAATGCCAATCGCAACTATTTTGTTGATTAGCACGGGCATGACTACCGCTGAAGATCTTAAAAAGAAACGTCCTTATGTGATCATTGGTGCGTTCATTGTTGGCATGTTATTGACGCCACCCGATGTTATCTCACAGATTATGTTAGCAATCCCAATGTGGCTGTTATTCGAATTAGGATTAATATTTAGCAAATTATTTAAAGTCCGAATTAAAGAAGCCAGTGATGCGCGCAAAGAGATGGACAAGAATGATTCATCCGTTGCCACTGCAACAGCAACCGCCGGAGCAAGCGTTGCGAGCGATACTCCAACCCTCAGCGCAGATACACTTTGGGAAGATGAAGATTACACCTACGAAGATAGTTCGAGCAGCGATTATCAAGACTCAGACTCATTCGAAATGGGGCCATTGGATGATAAACCTGAAACATTAACTGGTGATTCCGACAGCGATGATTTCTTTGATACAGAAGGTTTTAAAGAACTGTCTGATGAAGAAATGGATGCGGAACTTGATGCCATTGAAGCAGATGAGTTAGCTGAAGAAAAAGCGAATACAACAGCGAAAAAACCTGCAACAAAAAAGAAAACAGCCACTAAAAAGGCACCTGCTAAAAAAGCATCAAGCAAAAAGGCTACAACTAAGAAAACAGTTGCGAAAAAAGCTGCCCCGAAAAAGACGACAGCGAAGAAAACTGTAGCTAAGAAAACACCTGCCAAGAAAAAGACGGCTACAAAAAAAGCACCCGCTAAAAAGACGGCGGCTAAAAAGACCAACCCAAAGAAAAAATCATAACTGCCCTAAAGGGGGGTGTTACTTTTTAGGCTAACCCAAGGGCCAAAAAGTATGCAGGAATTTCCGAAGAAAATACCAGTACCGCATGCTAGAAGCAAAAGTATAAACAAAAAAAGACACCCCCCTACTTTTAGATGTTTTTGCCGTGTCATTACACTTCGATTAATATGCGTAACATGAGAATAATTTTAATCCTCAATCAATATCTATATGTCTGATAAAAACGCAGAATTTATCATTGTCGGCGCAGGTGTTGTCGGACTGTCTATTGCTCTAGGTCTATTACAAAAAGGGCACCAAGTCACAATCTTAGATGGTGGCGACAGCGATCTAAGTGCTTCTAAAGGAAATTTTGGTCTTATATGGCTACAAGCCAAAGGGAGCCATTTTGCACCCTATGCAAAATGGACTCACAAAGCCGTGAAAAAATGGCCAGATTTTGCAAAATCATTAGAAGAATTGACACAAATTAATCTTGCTCTCGAACAAACGGGTGGTTATGAATTCTTTACTGATAGTAATGAATTCAAAGCCTTCCAAGCAGATCTAAAACAACAACAGATCCATCTTGGAAAAAAATCCAGTTACGAAATACTCACCGGAGATGATTTAAGAAAGCGCTACGCAGGCATAGGAGATAAAGTTGTTGGTGCTACATTTTGCCCGCTAGATGGACATGTAAATCCCTTGAAGCTGTTTAGCGCCCT
Organism: uncultured Cocleimonas sp.; assembly: GCA_937974135.1. Lineage (GTDB taxonomy): Bacteria > Pseudomonadota > Gammaproteobacteria > Thiotrichales > Thiotrichaceae > Cocleimonas. Next base: position 4,052 of record CALJIH010000036.1, read on the forward strand.
GCACTCTGCGGTTTTAACCTTGGGCGGTAAAATCTTTTCAAATAATAAAGTGAAAAATATTACACCGTTACAAGGCGGTGGTTTTAAATTATTAGCTTTAAATGGCAATCGTTTTTATTCAGATCGGGTGATTCTCGCTGCTGGCTTAGGAACAAATTCACTCGCCAAACAATTAGATTTCGTAACGCAAGTACGACCACAAAGAGGTGAATTACTCATCACAGAAAAAATAGCAGAACGTTTGCCTTTTGTTTCCAGCACTATACGACAGGTTAATGAAGGGGGAATACAGATAGGTGGCACCTCAGAAGAGGCTGGATTAGATGATAGTGAATCCCTAAATGTGATGGTAAATCTCGCACAACATGCAGTCTCTGTTTACCCACAATTGAGCAATGTAAGAGTGAATCGTGCTTGGGGGGCTTTGAGAATTTTATCACCAGACGGTTACCCTGTTTATGCACAATCACATCAGTACCCAGGTGCTTATCTAGTGACCTGCCACAGTGGAATAACGCTAGCTTCGCTGCATTGTTCTTTGCTTGCAGAATGGATCATTGATGCATCAAACCAATCAACGCTGGAGGCATTTAGTGAAAATCGATTCTCGATTTCAAGCGCGGCCTAAAGGCAACATAAGTTTAAGCATTGATGGTGAAATAGTTTTCGCTCACAAAGGCGATACAGTTGCCACCGCATTACTCGCTGATTCTGGCAACGCATCACGCAAAACCAATAAAAACTCACCTCGTACACCTTTTTGCATGATGGGTGTTTGTTTTGATTGCTTGGTAGAAATTAATGGAAGTCCTAACGAACAAAGCTGCATGATTCAAGTTGAAGAGGGCATGGTTGTAAAAAGACCGAAAGGATTACGCAACTATGAACAAAAATAAAAAACAATGATTGATGCCGAACTCATCATTATTGGTGCTGGTCCCGCTGGGATGGCTGCTGCTACGACTGCCGCAAATGAAGGTGCCACTGTCTTATTATTTGATGAACAACCTCAAGCAGGAGGACAGATCTATCGTAATGTAAAAAACCAAAGCAATAGATTAGATAATAAAAACTATTTTGGAAAAGATTATTTATCAGGAAAAAAACATGTTGATGCGCTTGAACATGAGAATATCAAGATCGAATATGGTGCGACTGTCTGGAGAATTGAAGATGGCAGACATGTTGTCTGGTCAAAAAATGGCATAAGTAAAATTTCATCGGCTAAACATATTTTATTAGCCACTGGCGCACAAGAACGTCCTGTACCTTTTCCTGGTTGGACCTTACCTGGCGTCATGACAGCTGGCGCTGCGCAGATATTAATGAAAACATCAGGGTTGTTACCAAGAGATGCGATTCTTGCAGGTTCTGGCCCTTTACTCTACTTAATTGCCGTACAAATGATAGACGCCGGGGCTCCTCCAAAAGCTTTAGTAGAAACACAAACGTTTAAAAAAACACTGAGCGCTGCAAAACATCTGCCTAATGCTTTATTTGCGGCGAATACCTTATTCAAAGGCTTGGGCTTTTTAAGAAAAATCAAAGAAGCAAAAATCAAAGTAGCAAAAATCAAAAGATACACAGCTTGTTCTGGTTTTCGGGCTGAAGAGTCAGTGGACGGTAGCATTGAATTTAGTTTCGATTACAGAAATGTTAATCACAAAATAAAGACTCCACTTCTGCTTACGCATCAAGGTATTGTTCCATCAACACATTTGAGCCGCGCCTCAGGCATCAGTCATCGATGGAATGAAACCCAAAAAGCCTTTCAGCCAATAACTGATCTTTGGGGGCAATCAGAAACACCAACAATTCATGTTGCCGGAGATGGAGCAAGTATTGGCGGAGCAGAAACTGCCCAAGCTGCGGGTCGATTAACAGCTTTGAACATCGTTCATCACTTAGGCCATTTAAACAAAGATGAACGCGATAAAAAAGCAAAAGCGGATCGCTCTTTGTTTAATCGTGCATTATCTATTCGACCTTTATTGGATAATCTTTATGCACCTTTACCCGAATTTTTATCGCCACCTAATGAAACCATTGTTTGCCGTTGTGAAGAAGTCACTGCCTCTGAAATACGTCAATCTATTGCAGAGGGGGCAGCAGGTCATCGACAAGTAAAAACCTCTCTTCGAAATGGTATGGGCCCATGCCAAGGACGTATGTGTGACTTGACAGTGCGGGGCATTCTTATCGATAGTGGCATCAATCCTGATGCACCAAGAGCTCGAACACCTATTAAACCGATAAAACTGGGAGAAATAGCCAATTTAAAAATCCCTCCAGAATAGAGCAAAAGACACCCCCCTACTTTTTACCACTTTTAGCTTGATGATTACTATATTTATCAGGTTTCTTATAGACAATGAAGATTAAAAACCTTCATAATCCGATGCCCAATTAAGTCCTTGAGTAACTTGCATTTAATAAGAATCTCTACTAAATATAGGACTAACTTAAAAAAGTAATGTACATGCCTAATACCCCTATTCTCGATATTACAAACATCCATAAACGCTTTGGTGATTTAGAGGTGTTACATGGCATTTCTTTGACTGCCGAAAAAGGCGATGTGATCTCATTGATTGGTTCTTCAGGCTCTGGAAAATCAACCTTTCTTCGCTGTATAAACCTGCTAGAAATGCCTGAACAAGGTGGTATTGCTCTTGATGGTGAAGAGATACGCTTCAAAGAAGCTAAATCAGGCCGAATCGCCAGTGATGAAGATCAAGTTAAAAATTTAAGATCTCGCATCAGCATGGTATTTCAACAATTTAACTTATGGTCACATCTAACAATTTTACAAAATGTGACCCAAGCACCAGTACGAGTTCAAGGTTTGTCTCAAACAGAAGCCAATGAAATTGGTATGGCATTTCTTGAAAAAGTAGGTATTGCACAAAAAGCGGACTCATTTCCTGCTTCGTTATCAGGTGGTCAACAACAACGTGTTGCTATCGCTCGGGCATTAGCAATGCGCCCTGAAGCTATTTTATTTGATGAGCCAACTTCAGCATTAGATCCTGAGCTAGTTGGCGAAGTATTAGGCGTTATGCGTAAGCTTGCAGATGAAGGAACCACCATGATTGTGGTTACCCATGAAATGGATTTTGCCCGCGATGTATCGAATAAAGCGTTGTTCTTACATCAAGGAAAAATTGAAGAATCAGGCGTTCCGTTGGAGATGTTTAATTCACCCAAAACCGAACGCTTACAACAGTTTTTATCTAACTAACGTTTAAAAAATTAACGTTTATTTAAATATCGTAACGAATTGCCTCATCGTTTACGCCATATTAATTTTTGAGGCCCTGGAGAGAAGAATGAAAAAATTTATATTACCAGTAGCGCTAGCACTATCAGTTTTAGCTACACCAGCATTTGCTGCCGACAAAGTTCGTATTGCAACAGAGGGCGCATACGCACCTTGGAACTTTTTAGATGATGATGGAAAACTAGCAGGTTTTGAAATCGACCTAGGTAACGCACTCTGTGCTGAAGCAAAACTAGATTGTGAATTCAAAGCAAACGAGTGGGATTCAATCATTCCTAACCTAATCGCGGGTAACTACGACATTATCATGGCGGGTATGTCTGTCACAGCTGAACGTAAGCAGAAAATTGCATTCAGTGATGAGTATTTCCCAGTAACTAAGTCAATGATGGCAGCTGAAAGTGGCAAGACATTTGATTTAGACAACCTCAAAGGTGCAAAGATCGGTGTACAAGGTGCGACAGTTCAAGCCGACTGGTTAAATGCAAATCTAGCAGACGGCAATACAATCAAATCATTTGAAAAACCAGACCAATCTGTTGCTGACCTTATGGCAGGAAACATCGACTTATTGCTAGCGGGCGACGGCTACCTAGACGAAATCGTAGCATCATCAAAAGGTAAGTTAGAATTTGTTGGCCCTGGCTATGATATCGGTGGTGGTGTTGCTATTGGTATGCGTCAAGCGGATAAAGAATTAGCGGGTAAATTTAATGCAGCAATTGCAACATTAAAAGCGAACGGTACTGTTGATTCATTAATCAAAAAATACTTCAAAAAAGGCCCTTACTACACCTCTATAACTTTAGATGGTTTAAAAGCTGAAATCGAAGCACTTACTGCTCGTGTTAAAAAACTAGAGAGCAAATAAGCTCAACGTTCTTGATCATCCTCTGTTGATTTCACTAATCAGCAGAGGATATCTTCAAAATACTCATCAATAATCAAAACACTCATACCTGCTAATGCTTGATATTCTGCCAGAATGGTTTCTTTCGTGGTTCAGCGAAGATGGTCAAGAGATGATTGCGTATCTCACCAATGGCAAACATCTTACTTGGTATGCCAGTGTTCGTTACACCTTAATTGCTGCTGTTCTAAGTGCGCTTTTTGCAATTGGCTTTGGTTTAATTGGCGCAGCATTAAAACAATCTGGATTCTTTCTTTTTCGTTGGATAGGCAATTTCTATACTTCTATCGTACGTGGTATTCCAGACATTCTCTTTATTCTTTTCTTTCCCTTGGCTATCGAGCAAGGGGTGGAATATTTTATTGCCAAATCAAAATGTACCGCTGAACAACTTTCCGCAATAGGCACTTGGCCACCCTGCCAAGAAGCGCAATGGTTTCTAACAACAAATGATTATCTATTCATGGCCTGTTTGTCTTTAGGCTTAGTTTACGGAGCATTTGCAGCAAATGTTATTTATGGTGCATTACATGCGGTTCCAAAAGGACAATTAGAAGCGGCTTCGGCTTATGGCTTTAGTCAAAAACAAGTCTTTTGGAAATTCAAAATCCGTCAAATGTGGGTTTATGCCTTACCCGGTTTATCTAATATTTGGATGCTACTAATCAAAGCTACTTCATTCTTGTCATTGCTCCAAGTAACCGACATCGTTTACTGGGCAGGATTATTGGGCGCGGCGAATTATTTTCCTCGCGCTGGAATGGTCCATCCTAACTGGAACTTCCAATATTATTTTGTGCTTTTCGTGTTTTACATCATCTTAACGATGTTATCAGAACGGTTCTTTAATATGCTGCAAAACAAAGCTTCACGTGGCATGTCGGTGGTTGAGCAATGATTGATACCATCATGAACAATTTTTTAGTTCAGGAAATAATCCTTCTTGCTAAACCTGCTTTGTTTAACGCCTATTTTGCACTTGCATCAATTCCAATCGGCTTCCCATTCGCAGTCATGTTAGCTCTTGGAAAATTTAGTAAAAATAAATGGTTATCACTACCCGCACGCGGATTTATTTATGCGTTTCGTGGCTCACCTTTATTTATCCAGTTCTTCATGTTTTATGCACTGATGCTGTCGTTAAATAAAGTATTATGGAAACCATGGGGCGTAGATGAATGGATTTTGCACCCATTGTTTATCGGGCCATTAGTACTTATTTTAAATACGGGCGCGTACGCTGCTGAAATTTTTTATGGTGCTTTACGCACGATTCCCAAAGGTGAAGTAGAAGCTGCAAGAGCAATGGGGATGAGTAAACGCCAAGTCTTTAAAACCGTCACTTGGCCCAATATGTTACGCCTCTCATGGCCTGCTTACACAAACGAGATGGTATTTTTATTTCATTCAACATCGTTAGTGTACTTTACCCTGCCGGTTATTAATGAACAAAAAGATCTGATGAATAAAGCGGGTGAATTATTCGAGAAAGATTACAATATTTATTTACATTTCGGTGTAGCTGGTTTGTATTTCTTAATCGCTTCATTGATTATTTTTTACTTGTCAGGTTTATTCCAAAAGCGCTTGAATAGGCATTTAGCATAGCGTAGCCAATAGCTTTGGCTGTCCCGAAGGGTAAGATTTTATAAAAACAGCAAAAAGTAGGGGGGTGTCTTTTTTTATAGCTTTTTAGGTATCAAATCACGATTTTGCCTAATCTAAAATCATCTTCTACCCACACTTATTAATGAATTTATTCATTAATCCCGTTATCATTCATTGCCTTTATACACTTATTCGGAAATCTACTTTGAGCACACAATCAGCCCCACGACGCAAAGCCATGCTTATCATTATGGATGGCGTTGGCGTTAATCCCAGTAAAACTAATAATGCTTTTCATGAGGCAAATACACCTAATCTAGACAAATATTTTGGTGACAATCCACACACGACATTACAAGCATCTGGGAGCGCTGTAGGTTTACCAGACGGGCAAATGGGCAATTCTGAGGTGGGTCATTTAACCATCGGATGTGGCTCAATTATCAAACAAACTTTAGTACGTATCGACGATGCCATTGAAGACGGTAGTTTTGAAAAGAATGAGGTCTTATTGAAGGCGATAAATGCAGCAAAAGCAAATAACAGACCGGTACATCTGGTCGGTTTAATCTCAGATGGTGGCGTTCACAGTCATGTTGATCATCTTTGTGCATTAATTGAAAACTGCCATAAAAATGGGGTGTCTCCAGCGATTCATGCGATTACAGATGGCCGAGACACCTCACCTAAATCGGCAAAAAAATACCTGCAACAAGTCGTTGATTGCATAGATAAATTCAGCGGACAGTTCGCCACGGTCACAGGTCGTTATTATTCAATGGATAGAGATACCCGTTGGGATCGCACCCAAATTGGGTTCGAGATGATGGTGAATCATAAAGGCGAGAAAGCTGAAAATATCCTACAAGCGATTGATGCCGCTTACGCGAACGGCGAAACAGACGAATTTGTTCTACCAAGAATTATGCCGAATGCACCAAAAGTTGAAGCAGATGATTCAGTGATCTTTTTCAATTTTAGAAACGATCGACCGCGCCAATTAACTGCCGCTTTGCATTTGCAAGATTTCAATGAGTTTGATCGGGGTGAGTTTACACCTATTACTGTTACTACAATGACAGAATACGAGAAGCGCTTAGATACGCCAATTGCTTTCTTACCTGAGAGCCCTGAAACTAATCTCGCTGAAACTTTGAGTTTGGCTGGTTGTAAGCAATTACATTGCTCAGAAACTGAAAAATACGCACACGTGACTTTCTTTTTAAATGGTGGTCGAGAAGAACCTTATAAAAATGAAGATCGCAAACTTGTCGCATCTCCCGATGTTGCCACTTACGATGAATGCCCAGAGATGAGCGCAAAAGAAGTCGCAGATGAAATTATAAAAGCGGCAAATGCTCAAGAGCATGATTTTATAGTAGTGAATTTTGCCAATGGCGATATGGTTGGTCATACCGCGATTCCTGGT
>CALJIH010000037.1 GCA_937974135.1 uncultured Cocleimonas sp.
TAAATATTGTTGAGTTAGTGCCGGGTCTCTAAATACTGCAGCAAGTTCAGCAGCTTGTAGAATTAATCGCTCGCGTTCTGGTGAGCGATAATTTGACGCTGCAACGAAGTAAGCATCAGCCGCTTCGCGTTTTCTTCCCGCTGCTAAAAAGTTATTTGCACGAATAATATCCTGACCGATCGCAGGAGGATTAGGAGAACCAGCACCGGGTATTTGCGGTACAATATTTGGAACCGATGCGCATCCCGATAGTAAAACTGAGAAAAGGAATACTTTAGTTAAGGAACTAAGAGATTTATTTGAAAAGGCCATCGATCTAATTTTCATTGTGTACCATGCTGAGTGATTTACGAATTTAATACGAATGTATAAAAAACAATCAATTAATCAAGAATATACCATTAATGACTACAAAAAATACAGCCACAACTTTAAGTGAAAAGATGAATAAAAAGAAAGGCACTTTGTATATTGTCGCAACACCCATCGGTAATCTTGGTGATATTACGCAACGTGCTTTAGATACTTTGAAGAAAGTCGATAAGATTTGTGCAGAAGATACAAGGAATACTCGTAAGCTGTTAACGCATTTTGGTATTCAAGGAGATTTACAAGCGCTGCACGATCACAATGAAGCGAATCGTATTGCCCAAATTAAAGGTTGGTTAGATTCAGGCGAAGATATTGCTTTGGTTAGTGATGCGGGTACGCCCTTAATCAGTGATCCTGGTTATCATTTGGTCAATGAGTTAGGCAGTGATGAATCAAATTACAAAATTGAGCCGATACCTGGCGCGAGCGCAATTATTACTGCATTATCAATCGCAGGATTACCCACCAACCGTTTTACTTTCGAAGGTTTCCTACCCGCAAAGTCAGTCGGTAGAAATAAAATTCTTCAGGAGAATGCAAAAGAACCTAGAACTCAAGTCTATTATGAATCTAGTCATCGTATAGCGATAACCATCAAAGCCATGTTAGAAATCTACGGTGCTGAGCGTAAAGTGGTATTGGCGAGGGAACTTACAAAACTCTATGAACAGGTTTTTCGGGGTAATCTATCTCAATTAAACGAGTGGATTAATGACGATCCATTACATCAAAAAGGAGAGTTTGTTTTGATGGTTGAAGGCCATGAAGAGCAAACAGATGATGAAGTGATTGAAGCTTCAAGCTCAGAATTGTTGAAGATACTTTTAGATGAATTACCCGTTAAACAAGCCTCAAGCATCGCTGCAAAAATTACTGGACGGAAGAAGAATGAGCTTTATCGTTTAGCAATGTCATTAAAACAATAGCGCGAAAAAAATAAGAAAAGATAGTTCTATTGAGTACTCGTGCTGAGTTTGTAGAAGCACACCCCCCTACTTTTTGACGGTTTTACGGAAAAACTATTTTGACATCATTTTTACCAAGCTATCCATCATTATACCTGCACCATTCAAAGACCAACCGCCATCAACTGGAAGAACCACACCACTGATATAACTCGCCATCGGTGAAGATAAGAACATCGCCGCATTCCCAATATCATCAGTTGATCCAAGTTCCTGTAATGGTACAGAATTCTTCGCAGCTTCTATGAGTTCTGGAGTAGGTGCAAGTCGTGCCATTCCCTCGGTATCTTTAATAGGCCCAGGAACTATTGAATTCACACGAATGTTTTCAGCACCCCATTCCATCGCTAGCGTACGAGTGAGCATATCGACCCCAGCTTTTGCCGCACACACATGTGATTGCAATTGCATCGGAACAAACGCCTGAGGCGCTGAAATATTAATCACCGAAGCGCCTGGCTTTTTAAGATGAGGATAGGCAGCACGTAATACGTGATAACTGCCTAATAGATCAATATCAACCACCGACTTAAAGGCGTTAGGAGACATATCAGCAGCACGAGCAGGGAAGTTGCCAGCCGCACCAGAAACTAGTACATCTATTTTACCAAGTGCTTGTTCGGTCTCTGCAAAGGCATTTTCAACAGCATCGTAATCACGCACATCCGCTGAAAACCCCATGCTTTTAGAACCATGTGAGCTTAACTTCTCGACCGCGGCATCAACCTTATCCTGAGAACGACTCATGACCACGACATTACCGCCGTTAGCCGCAAAATTCTCTGCTATACCAAAGTTAATACCGCTAGTACCGCCTGCGACGAATATAGTTTTATCGTGAAATTTTAATGGACTGATCATCATTTTCTCAATAGAGTTCATAGATTACTGTTAAATTAACTTACGCTTTTTAAAGCGGCCTTTTTAGCTCTTGGTTTCTTATAGGCAACACGAATAATTTCCGATTCATCAAAATCATCGACATTAATAATGTCCATTACATTTTGATGATGTTGGTTTAACTGATTCGCTTGGTCTTTATCGATCACACCCGCTTCAACTGCAGCGGTAAATAATGCAGGACCAAATGACTTTTCAAGTGTGCCAGCTTTCATTGCATCTTTAAGTTTTGTATGTAAAGGCTTGAGTTCTAGGCTGTTTAAAAACACTTGATTCGCTATTGCTAAAGGATTTTGTTCTACATCTTCCATATATAAACCCGACGTTAAACGATCTCTTGAAGCGTTGTTAGTACTAAGAACCTTAACTACTTGTTTTTCCAAATTATCAGATGGAGCTTGGAAGCGTCCACCAATTGGGAATGCCGCGGCTTTAATACCAAATGCAATCGCACGATTTGGAAAATTTGCCATGAGTTCATCAAATGCGATTTGATATTCATGCAATAAATGATCTAAAGCCCACTGAACAACTGGCCATTCTTCCTCGTTATAACCAGTGTCTTTGTGGTGTTTAAGAACCATGCTTGCAAGATATAGAGTACTAAGTAAATCACCTAATCGAGCTGACAAATTCTCTTTGAACTTAAGTTTTGCGCCAAGGCTTAGCATTGAAGCATCAGCTGTTAGGGCAAATAAACCACTTAAACGATTGATATGTGCGTAGTAAGGGTCAGCATTTTTGTTTTCGTTGATGCTACTTCCTGGGTAACCTAAACCATGTACAAATGAACGAGCAAAGTTACTAACACCATAACCAAGGTGAGACGTTAAGGTTTTATCAAATTTATTTAGCGTTTCTTGATTGTCTTCAGCGTGCGCTAATTCCATCTCTTCTAATACATAAGGATGTGAACGAATCGCACCTTGTCCAAAGATCATAAGATTTCGCGTAAGAATATTGGCACCTTCAACAGTAATCGCAACAGGTACTGATTCGTATAATGATGAAATATAGTTACCAGGGCCTTTCATCACAGCTTTGCCGCCGTGGATGTCCATAGCGTCAATAACACATTGGCGTGCCATTTCGGTACAGTGATATTTTAAGATTGCAGAGGGAACGCTTGGCTTATTGCCATCATCAATCGACTGTATCGTTTGAATACTGGCTGCTTCAATTATATAAGTTAAACCAGCCATACGAGCTAATGGCTTTTGTACGCCTTCAAATTTGGCAATATTCACACCAAACTGACTACGTAGATTTGCATAAGAACTTGTGCCTAAAGTACAACGCTTACTGATCACTGAACCAGTAGTTGGTAAAGTTACAGCACGCCCTACTGACAGACAGTTAACCAGCATACGCCAGCCTTTACCGGCCATTTCTTGACCACCAATAATTGAATCTAGCGGTACAAAAATTCCATCTCCTTTAATTGGTCCATTTAAAAACGCATCACCAACCGGAAGATGCCGACGTCCTATTTCTAGTCCTTTTGTAGAACGAGGAATTAATGCACAAGTAATACCATAATCTTCAGTATCACCGATTAACCCATCAGGATCTTGTAGTCGGAAAGCCAAACCAATCAATGTAGCGATAGGAGCTAGCGTAATGTAACGTTTTGAGAAAGTTAATTTGATACCGAGAACTTTTTTACCTTTATGGGTACCCATACAAACCACGCCCGTATCAGAAATAGACGTAGCATCTGATCCAGCAGTAGGACTCGTCAGAGCGAAACATGGGATATCTTTTCCACTAGCTAAACGTGGCAAATAGTAATTCTTTTGCTTTTCAGTACCGTACTTTAGAAGTAATTCACCAGGACCTAATGAGTTTGGTACACCAACAAGGTAACTGATACCGCTACCTGTATTGCTTAATTTTAATAAAACTTTGGCTTGTTCGACAGCTGAAAACTCTAAGCCTCCATACTTCTTGGGGATAATCATTCCTAAGAAACCATTATCTAAAACATATTGAACAATATGCTTGGGAATAATGCTCCAGTCGTGATTGATTCTCCAAGTGTCAGCCATTCGAGAAACTTCATTAACAGGACCATCTAGAAATGCTTGCGCTTCTGCTGACACTTCTGGTTTTGCAGCGTTTAATAAATTGCTCCACTTTGGTTTGCCGCTGAATAATTCACCATCCCACCAAACAGTTCCTGCATCAATTGCTACTTGCTCTGTCTCAGAAATAGGGGGGAGTATTTTACGTACCATCGACAACATCGGTGCAGATACAAATTTTGCACGAATACTTGGTATTGCAAATAAAGCGGTTATGCCCGTTATAAGCGTAAAAAGAATCGTTAGGATGACAGATGCACCAGTCATTAATGAGGCGATTGCTAAGATACCAGCAAAAATGCTTGCAAATAAAACTTTATCACCACGATAAGCAAGAGCGACTAGGCCGGGGATTGCAATTAAAAGAAGTAAAAGGTTTAGCATGTCTGAGTCCTGAAATATTTTAAAGTATTGAGTTCAATGGGTTTATTGCTGTTTAAATTTAGAGCATTAAATTTGCTTCTCTTTAAACCATATTTTTTCTATGTCATACTTTCCTATGACATATATATTACATGTTTTCGCTAATTCGTTAAAAATAGAGCGATCGTTCGTTTTTTATTAGAAACTGTAGTATGCTTTTTGTCAAGAATAATATTATTAACAGTCAATAAGGTTTTAAGGTGTCTTCTAGCGCTCTTCAGTTACAACATTCAAATTACAATACTTTTATTGAATTTGAGAACGGCTTTGAATATCAAGGCGAGCGACTCTATTCCATTATTTTTGAAAGAAATAAAGAGACAATTAAGGTGAACAAGGAGAAGTTTGCAGTTAGAAATTTACAGAAAATTTTTAATGCTACTTTTTCAATCTCACCAAAAATTGGTTTTCAGGCTATGTCATTACGTGATCTTTCTGCAGAGACTGGCTTAAGCATGGGAGGCTTATATTCTAGTATTGCTAGTAAAGAGGCTATCGCCATAATGGTAAAAGATGTTGTGGCAATAGTATGTGATGAAATTGTAGAAAATTCGATGGCCAAGGATGATCCAGTAGAAGCATTACAGACCATCGTTCGTGGCTATTTGTATTCTTCGACAATAATGCAGTCTTGGTTTAATTTTCTCTATTTTGAAACCAAAAGCTTGCCAGACTTAGAGCAAGAAGCATCCAAGAATTTAGAATTAGAGCAAGTCACAGCAATGGCTAAGATTTTAAGAAACCTTAAACCAGATTCAGATCTTGATATGGAGTTTGTGGCAACCATGGCTGTGTCTTTGATTCAAGAAAGATACGTTAAACCTTGGAAGCATCACCAACCTAAAACTACTGTTGATCAATATGCCGTTGATTGCTTAGCTCTTATTTATAAAACCATTGATTATCAAATCGACTAATTTCAATTTAAATCCATAGTCATAGTTTGACTCGCTACATATTCCTCTCTTTCAAATAGCTATAAGAAAATCGCTTTGCTACAATGCGCGCGTGAGTTGACCGAGCAATCGCGGTTTGTTGCTTCGGCGCAAATCGAGGAAAGTCCGGGCTCCACAGGGTAGGACGCCAGATAACGTCTGGGCAGCGCGAGCTGACGGCCAGTGCAACAGAGAGTAGACCGCCAAATTACATGTAATTTGGTAAGGGTGAAAGGGTGTGGTAAGAGCACACCGCGCCGCTGGTAACAGTGTGTGGCAAGGTAAACCCCGTCCGGAGCAAGATCAAATAGGGATGCGATAAGTGTTACCCGCACTGCATCCGGGTAGATCGCTTGAGGTATGCGGCGACGTATTATCCAGATGAATGATTGTTCACGACAGAACCCGGCTTATAGGTCAACTCACACTTTATCTAATAAAAAATATTTCTATTCATAGTAAATAATTATTTTAAATCAACGACATCCGTCTGTGTGAAAAGATAAACCTCACAAAAAAAGAGGGGTGTCTTTTAACTATCTTGTTTGTATCGGGTGCTTTGATTTACTCGATTTGTTCATCAAAATTCAAATAAAACGAACAAAAACAACACAAAGTTAATGTGTGTTGTTAACTATAAATCTTATCCATCTAATTTAAATTATTAACTTTTTAAATTTTTAGCTCAATTCTTGCGTTTTGCTCTAACTGCTTGTCTTTTAAAGATGTTTTCTTAAAAACAATACTTGTCATGTGGTGAATTAGTGGTAATATTGATAGAAATGTGGGTTTTTGTGGAAAAAAGTGGTTTTTAAAGCCTAAGTATTTTCCAAATAACTAATAAAGGCTTTATGAAACGTGTTCAGAGGAATCTCAAATTTAAATGTCGATACTAAGGGACGCATTGCGATCCCGACTAAGTATCGTGATGAGATTAACTCTGATCACAATGGTCAAATGATGCTTACAGTAGACCATGCAGATCGTTGTTTAGTTCTGTATCCCATGACTAAGTGGGTGGATACGGAGCACAATTTGATGAGTTTGCCCAACTTATCTGGCGCAGTAAGAGATATGAAGCGTTTAATTTTAGGGCATGCATCAGAAGTTGAAATGGATGGTCAAGGCAGGCTGATGTTGGCTGCCCCTTTGAGAGATTATGCTCAAATGGAGAAAAAAATAGTGCTCGTTGGTCAGGGCGATAAGTTTGAATTATGGGATGAAGAGGCTTGGAGTGTAGGGCGTGAAAGTATGCGTGAAGCAGCTCCGATAAATATCCAAAATGAAGAATCGTTAAAAGGGCTTTCAATTTAGTCATTAAAGACCTATGGCGAACCAATTCAAACATGAAACGGTTTTGCTAGATGAGGCAGTTGCCGCATTAGCGATAAAAAATGATGGTGTTTATATAGACGCTACGTTTGGTCGAGGAGGTCACTCGACAGAGATTTTAAAGCAGCTGGGTCCAAATGGGCGTTTGTTGTTGATTGATAAAGATCCGCTTGCCATTGCACATGCGAAGGAAAGCTTTAAAGATGATAAGCGGATATTTGTATGGCAAGGGTCTTTCAAAGATTTCTCGCTGGCTCTGCAAGATGCAGGCATTGAGAAAGCAGATGGGCTGTTGTTAGATTTAGGTGTGTCTTCACCCCAGTTGGATGACGCATCACGTGGTTTTAGTTTTATGCGTGATGGTGAGCTCGACATGCGAATGAATCCTGAGGAGGGTTTGAGCGCTGCTGAGTGGCTTGGTAAAGCATCCGAAGAAGAGATTGCTAATGTTATATACCAGTACGGTGATGAAAGGTTCTCAAGGAGAATCGCACGCACGATAGTGGAGAAGAGAGCGGAAACCCCAATCAGTACAACACTCCAGTTGGCTGAGCTTATCGCTTCTTGCATCCCGATGAAAATACAGAGAAAAGAACCGGGAAAACATCCGGCAACACGAAGCTTTCAAGCGATACGGATTTTTGTAAACCGTGAGCTTGAAGATTTAATTGATTGTTTGGAAAGTTCGAAAGAGTTTTTGGCAAGTAAAGGGAGATTGGTCGTGATTAGTTTTCATTCTTTGGAAGACAGAATTGTAAAAAGATTCTTAAAAGCAGAGTCAAGTATTCCAAAGATGCCACGAGGTCTGCCAATTATGGAAAGTGAGTTTGCTAAACCTGGGTTTAAATCTATCGGTAAAGCAGTTAAACCAAGTAAAGATGAAGTGGAATTTAATGTTCGGTCACGTAGTGCAATTATGCGTATTGGAGAGAAACAATGAGTAATGAAGACATAGTTTCAACAGAGCAAAATACGATTGAAAATACTCAAATGGGCGAAAAGCAGCTAACGCTGGATTCTGTGATTAATTGGCAGTTGCCAGTATTGGCGATTCTATTTGTCTCAGTTGTATTTGTAGCAATAAAGACAGTAGTTAATCGACATGAATCAAGAACAGCTTTTGTAAAGCTGCAAAAACTTGAAAAAGAAAGAGATAAGTTGGCAGCTCAATGGAGTCGTTTGAAATTAGAGCAGGCAGTTACTTTAAATCAAGTTCGTGTAGAGCAATATGCCCGTTGGGATTTGAATATGAAGATGCCAAAAACATCTGAGATTAAGATTATTCAGGAATCTGAGAATAAAAATGAGCTAGCTGATAACAAAAATAGGGCTATCAAAGTTCCTGTATCAAGTGTTGAGCCAGCCTTATCATCAAAAGTAGTACTTGGTAATTAATTAATGCCTAATACCCGCATATCACGAGCTTCGGTTAAACGAAATACTGCGATTTCACCTGTATATCGTGGTCGTCGTTTTATTTTAATGCTGTTGTTATTGCTGGGTATTTCAGTATTGCTCGTGCGTGCGGCTTACTTAGAAGTGTTTCAGCAGGATTGGTTGAAATCTCAAGCAGGCAAGCGTCAATTACGTACTTTAACTGTTCCTCCCTATAGAGGAATGATTACAGATAGAAACGGAGAAGCATTAGCAATTAGTTCTCCAGTTTCATCGATTCATGTAGATCCTCGAAAATTAGCTGATGCCAAGCGCGAACTAGAAAAAATATCTTTAGAGGATAATGCTAATGGCGCTCTAGCCAAGCAAAACCTAGAGCTGTTAGATGAGAAGCTAAAAGGTGTAGAGCAAATTTTAGGGATGAAAGATGGCTCCTTAAATGAGAAGCTAGAAAAGGTGTCAGGGAAACGTTTCCATTATTTAGGTCGTCAAGTAGAGCCTGAGAAAGCGCAAGAGATCGCAGATTTAGGGATTCCAGCGATAGACGTAAAACGCGAATATCGTCGTTTTTATCCTATGGCGGAAACCACATCTCACGTTGTTGGATTTACTGATATTGATGACAATGGTATCGAGGGCGTAGAACGTGCAATGGATTTACGCTTGGCTGGTCAGTCGGGCCGTAATCGGGTGATTCGTGATGGACGCGGCCGCTTGGTTGAAAATATTGAAGAAATAAAAACTATGGTGCCTGGTGAAGACATTCAACTCAGTCTTGATCACCGAATCCAGTACGCGGCCTATAAATTATTAAAAGGCGAAGTTTTTAAACTAAATGCCAAATCTGGCTCAGTAGTCGTTCTGGATACGCTTACGGGCGAGGTCTTAGCAATGGCAAATATGCCAGGGTTTAATCCTAACGACCGTACAGAAATGAAGGCCTATCAATACCGTAACCGTGCAGTTGTGGACACCTTTGAGCCAGGTTCAACCTTAAAACCAATAACTATTGCAGCAGCGCTTGAAGCGCGTGCGATCGGTCAAGATGTATCAATCGAAACATCTCCAGGTAAATTCAAGGTAGGTAAAGTAACTATCAAAGATCCTAAAGATTATGGGTCGATGACTTTATCCAGAATTTTGGCTAAATCAAGCAATGTGGGCGCGAGTAAAATAGCTTTGTTGATGAAGTCTAGCGAGCATTGGAAGTTCTTAAACCGTATGGGTTTTGGGCGTAAACCAGATGCAGGATTCTATAGCGAAGCTGAAGGTAAGCTTGCTTATTACGATAAGTGGGGAAAGGTTGATAGAGCCTCGCATGGTTATGGTTATGGTGTTTCAACCAGTTTATTGCAAATGGCGCATGCTTACACAGTATTTGCTACAGAAGGTGTGTTGTATCCTGTTAGTATTTATAAACAAGAAGCTCAGCCATTGGGGCAACGCGTTATGTCGGCGGATAATGCTAATTCTGTGTTAGCAATGATGCGCAGCGTTGTGAATAAAAATGCCACGGGTAAATATGCAGCCATCGATGGTTATCATGTGGCAGGTAAAACAGGCACAGCTTATAAATTAATTAAAAATCGTTACAGCAAAGATCACTTAATCGTGAGTTTTGTGGGAATGGCGCCAGCAACCAATCCGCGCTTAGTGGTTGCGGTTATGATTGATGAGCCTAAGGTTGAAAAAGCCAGTGGCGGACGATTAGCAGCGCCTTTATTCTCAAAAATCATGGCGAATTCATTACGTATTATGGATATTGCACCGGATGCAAGACCGCACGTTAAAAGTCGTAAGCCTAAGAAACTCAAAGAAGCTCAGAAAGCAAAACCAGAATCCGTAAAGCAAAAGAAGTGGTCGGCATTGCATCGTGAAGGTGATAACACATGATGCTCTCAGTGTTACTTCAGGGCGTTGCCTCTATCTCTGCTGTTCACGATTGTGAGATCACTTCATTGACCATCGATAGTCGAGAAGTTACAGCAGGTTCGTTGTTTATTGCGCTAAAAGGTGCTCAACAGCACGGCTTAGATTATGCCGAAGCAGTTGTTCAGCAAGGAGCAGTTGCAATCATTTGGGAATCTAGTGACTCTTTGCAGCAAAAACAGATACAAGATTTAGCGATTCCTCAAATCGAAATTCAAAATTTACGCGACGTCTTAGGCGATATCGCGAATCGTTTTTATGACTCTCCAAGTCAAGCAGTAGATGTAATAGGAATAACTGGCACTGATGGTAAAACCAGTGTCAGTCATTTCCTTGCGCAAAGCTTGGAGAATTGTGCAGTGATGGGAACCATGGGCATAGGTCGTTTGGATGATCTACAAACTGCAACGCACACAACACCTGATGTGATCAATACACACAAGAATATTGCTTCGATGAAAGCACAACAGATCAACTCTGTTGCCATGGAAGTGTCATCGCATGCTTTGGATCAAGGTCGTGTTTTGGGTGTTAACTTTGATGTGGCGGTGTTGACAAATTTGACGCGTGATCATTTGGATTATCACGGCACGGTTGAAGCGTATGCTGAAGCGAAAGCGAAGTTATTTGCTTGGTCTGATTTAAAGGCTTTGGTGCTGAATCTTGATGATGCCTTTGGTAGAGAAATGCTACAAAAGTGGGGGGGTGTCTTTTCAGAGTCTTCTACAAGTGATTCTCAGCCAGAAATAATCGCCTATGGTGTGGGTGATTTAGATGACTATCCTGCAGATTCTTTAGTTGCAGTAAATGCTGAATTTAATAGTTCAGGTTTATCTGCTGAGATTCATTATGCGAATCAACAAGCGCAATTAAATGCAGCTGTTCTTGGGCGTTTTAACCTGAGTAATTTGTTGGCGGCTCTTGGATCAATGATCGGTTTGGGTCACTCTTTGCAAAATGCCGTTGCTGAATTGAATAAAGTACACACCGTTGCAGGGCGTATCGAAAAAGTTTCTGATACTGGCGTGTTGGCTGTAGTTGATTACGCACATACACCAAATGCATTAGAAACTGTTTTGAGCGCTTTGCGCGAGCATACTGAAAATAATCTTATTTGCGTGTTTGGTTGTGGTGGAGATCGTGATGCTGGTAAACGCCCATTAATGGCAAAAATTGCTGAAGCGAATGCAGATGTGGTTATCGTTACTGATGACAATCCTCGCACTGAAAA
>CALJIH010000038.1 GCA_937974135.1 uncultured Cocleimonas sp.
AAATACAGTAATACTGAAACGGCAATATATGAGTTAGGTATGGGAATCACAGGTCTTTTAACAGCTAGTCAATCCATCATACGTAAACATGGGAAATATAAACAAAGTTATCATCAAGCGATGTCTGAAATCTCAGCTACAGGCGAACAGGTTTATCGAGATTTAACCGATAATACTGATGATTTCCTTGATTATTTTTACGAAAATACCCCCGTGACTGAAATTGGTCAAATGAATATTGGCTCACGTCCTTCGCACCGTAAAGCAGATCGTTCTAAATCCTCTATCCGTGCAATACCCTGGGTGTTTGGTTGGGCGCTTGCTCGTCATACACTACCTGCATGGTATGGCATAGGTTCAGCTTTAAAAGCCTTTAGAGAAGAAAATAATTCAGACTTGCTTCCTGAAATGTACCAAGAATGGCCTTTCTTTAAAGCGTTGATCAGTAATGTACAAATGGCTTTATTTAAAGCACAGATGAATATTGCGAAAGAATATTCACTACTTTGGGATAATAAAAAACGCTCAAAAGAAATCTTCGATAAAATTAAAAATGAATACCAATTAACTGTTGAAGAAGTATTAGCTATCGCTGGAATAGATGAATTGATGGCTGAAACACCGCTATTACAATACTCTTTAGAACGCAGAGAACCTTATATCGATCCATTGAACCATATTCAAATTACTACATTGGCAAGACATCGCAAACACCTAGCTGAGAGTGATGATGAATCTCCTTGGTTAGATGAATTACTACTTACGATTAATGCACTTGCTGCAGGCTTAAGAAATACTGGGTAAGACTTCTCAAATAAGTGTAAAAGACACCCCCCTACTTTTAGGGGGTTTTAAAACGCATAATCGCTCTGATTTAACCTAGGATAATAATCTTTGCTTTAGAACATAATTTTCACAACGATAGTGCAGTGAAATTCACTGAAAACAATAGCTTTTAAACTAAAAGTTATTGATAATCTTCAATTTAGTACTGTTTATTTAATAATAAATATTAGCTTTTAATATTGATTTTATTCTAAATTGACAATCACAATAAATACCGCTACTTTCCATATGCAAACCCTGAATTTTATGAGTATTAACTTATGAAAATTCAACAGTGTAGATATAATTTAAGATTATATTTTACTGTCATATTGGTTTGTAAATTAACTTTTCAATCACTTGGGTTTAATTAGTATTATGTCTAGTTCATTGATAGAGCAAGGTTTTAACTTAATGCTGTTCGGTATGGGTACCGTGTTTGTATTTTTAACCATACTCATATTTGCGACAGGTTTTATGTCCAAGCTTATCATTCGTTACTTCCCTGAAAAGATTGTTGAAACTGCCCCTAAAAAGAAGAAATCAGCAGTATTAGGTGCCACCTCTGTAGCACCAGCGACACTTAAAATAATTCAAGCTGCGGTCGATGCGCATCGCAACCGCTAAAAACAGAAAATCAACTCCCAAGATACATTAATGGGAATCCTTAACCACTGTTGAGAACGATCAAAGTATTATGAGTAAGAAAAAAGCTAAAAAATCTCCATTAGGAATAAGTGACGTAGTTTTACGCGACGGTCATCAATCACTGTTTGCCACACGCATGCGTCTTGCTGACATGTTGCCAATCGCCGATAAGCTTGATCAGGTTGGTTATTGGTCGGTAGAGACATGGGGTGGTGCGACATTTGACTCTTGTATTCGTTTCTTAGGTGAAGACCCTTGGGATCGCATCCGCCAATTAAAAGCAGCGATGCCAAATACACCTCAACAAATGCTTTTTCGTTCTCAAAATATTCTTGGTTATCGTCATTATGCAGACGATGTTGTAAATAAATTCGTAGAACGCTCTGCAGTCAACGGTGTAGATGTTTTCCGTGTCTTTGATGCAATGAACGATACACGCAATATGGAAACCTCGCTAAAAGCAGTGAGAAAAGTCGGCAAACACGCGCAAGGCACTATGTCATACACTGTAAGCCCTGTTCATAGCTTACAAGGCTGGCTGGACATGGCAAAACGCCTTGAAGATATAGGCTGTGATTCATTATGTATCAAAGACATGGCGGGTTTACTTAAACCATACACTGGCTATGAATTAGTCACCGAATTACAAAAAGTGGTAGATCTACCGATTCATATGCACTGTCACGCGACAACGGGGTTGTCTTGTATGACAAATCTTAAATGTGCAGAGGCTGGTGCCGCTAGAGTGGATACAGCCATCTCGTCAATGTCGATGACCTATGCGCATTCTTCAACTGAATCTATGGTAGCGACCATGGAAGGCACTGAACGTGATACTGGACTTAATCTTGAATTAATTGAAGAAATATCTGCTTACTTCCGTGATGTTCGAAAAAAATACGCGAAGTGGGAAGGTTCATTACAAGGCATCGATTCAAGAATCTTACTCGCGCAAGTACCTGGCGGCATGTTGACTAATATGGAAGGTCAATTAAAAGAGCAAGGTGCGGGTGATAAATTAGATGAAGTTTTATTAGAAATTCCTAGAGTTCGTAAAGACTTAGGCTATATACCTCTTGTAACTCCTACGTCGCAAATCGTTGGGACACAGGCTGTTTTAAACGTACTTACAGGAGAACGTTACAAGAAGCTCACTAATGAAGCCGCAGGTGTTCTTCGCGGTGAATACGGGGCAACTCCAGCTGATGTAAACAAAGAATTACAAGAAACTGCACTAGCAGGTGATGAACTTATTACTTGTCGCCCTGCTGATTTACTTGAATCAGAATTAGACAAAATTAAAGACGAATTAGTTGAAATTTCTAAGGAAAAGAACATCAAATTAACTGAAGGCGAAGGTTTGATTGATGATGTTCTTACCTACGCACTATTCCCTCAAGTTGGTCTTAAGTTCCTAGAAAACCGTGATAATCCAAGTGTATTTGAACCAATCCCAACTGGAAACGAAGCAGTTACTACTGACGGTGGTGAAGAAGTTTATACCGTCACTGTAGATGGTACAGATCATGTGGTTACTGTTGGAAATGGTGGTGATATCACTGGAATCGTTCCAACCACTGGAGGCGGAGCTGCTGCTCCAGCAGCTGCCAGCAGTGCGGCAGCAGCATCTGGAGAAGGTGAAGGTTTCCCTGCTCCTATGGCTGGTAATGTATTTAAGATTCAAGTAGAACCTGGTGATGCAGTGGATGAGGGCGAGGTAATGATGATTTTAGAAGCCATGAAAATGGAAATTACCGTAGCCGCTCCAAAATCAGGAACTGTGGTTGAAATCATGGTTAAAGAAGGCGATGACGTTGGCCTTGGCGATATTTTAGTATCTATAGCGTAATTACAGCCTAGGACGGATTTTAAGCATGGAAACATTGTTAAATTTATGGGCTGATTCTGGAATAGCTCAATTAGATGTCGGTAAAGCAGCGATGATGATTGTTGGCTTAGGCTTACTTTATCTCGCGATTAAAAAAGGTTTTGAACCCTTACTCTTAGTCCCTATAGGAATTGGCACATTCTTGGTGAATATTCCTGGCGGAGGTTTTGAAGCAGCCCCGGTTTATGATGCTGTCGGAAATATGACAAGCCCGGGCGGTATGATGTATTACATCTATAACGCTGGTATTGCCTCTGGCATGTTCCCACTGATTATATTTATGGGCGTTGGCGCGATGACCGACTTCGGACCATTACTAGCGAATCCCAAAACATTGTTACTGGGTGCAGCTGCGCAGTTTGGTATATTTGCAACGGTTCTCGGTGCTGTAACCTTAAGTTACTTCGGCATTCTTGACTTTAGTATCAATGATGCCGCCTCTATCGGTATTATCGGGGGAGCAGACGGACCTACGGCGATCTTCGTAACCAGTAAACTCTCACCCGATATCCTTGGGCCAGTTGCTGTAGCGGCATATTCATATATGGCGCTTGTGCCCATTATTCAACCACCAATAATGCGCGCTTTGACCACAGAAAAAGAACGTGCAATTCAAATGGTACAGCTTCGTCCAGTAAGCAAAACTGAAAAGATCATATTCCCATTATTGCTACTTTTCTTAGTAGGTATGGTGTTACCCAGTGCGGCTCCATTATTAGGCATGTTCTGTTTTGGAAATTTAATGCGCGAAGCGGGTGTGGTTGATCGTTTAAGCGACACTGCGCAAAATGCCTTAATTAATATCGTGACTATTTTCTTAGGTTTGGGCGTAGGCTCTAAGATGAGTTCAGATAAATTTCTTGCTTGGGAAACACTCGGTATCTTAGGCCTAGGTGCTGTAGCTTTCTGTATTGGTACAGCTTGTGGTGTATTACTCGCTAAACTACTAAATAAGTTTAGTGATTCACCGATCAATCCTTTGATTGGATCAGCAGGCGTATCAGCTGTGCCGATGGCTGCCCGTGTATCCAACAAGGTTGGTCTTGAAGCAAACCCGCATAACCATCTATTAATGCATGCAATGGGTCCTAATGTAGCTGGTGTTATAGGCTCTGCGATTGCTGCAGGTGTGATGATTAGTATGGTTAGTTAACAAAATAAATCACTCTTATTCAAAACCAAAAAAAGCCAGACATTTGTCTGGCTTTTTTCATTAATGAATGTCTAATATTTAGGCAGTGTCATTAGGAATAAATCTCAAAGCAACACCATTATTGCAATAGCGTAATCCAGTTGGCTTTGGTCCATCGTTAAATACATGACCTTGATGACCACCACAACGCTTACAATGATATTCAGTACGTGGTACTAGTAACACATAATCTTTTTTAGTCCCAATATGTTCTTTAATTGTGTCAAAGAAGCTTGGCCAGCCTGTACGACTGTCGTATTTAGTCTCTGATTTGAACAATGGTAAATCACAACCTCTGCATACATAAGTTCCCGCTCGTTTCTCATCATTTAACGGACTGGTGTAAGGACGTTCAGTGCCTTCTTTTCTAAGCACTTTATATTCTAATGGCTTTAATTTAGCTTTCCACTCCTTGTCGCTGAGTTTGACTACTTTTAAAACATCTTGATCTGCCAAGCTAGTATTTATAAATCCAGGAATGGCCAAAAAAGCCATAGTGCCCAAACTATTTTTGAAAAACTGTCTGCGATTCATAAGAAAACGTCCTTTATATTGATTATATGATTATTACGCTGCATATCGAATTTTGGATCAATAAAATACGTAATTTACAGGGTTAAAAAGACACCCCCCTACTTTTGGGTTGTTTTGAATGAGCTTATTCATTTTAGAATAGCTTAATCCGATAAAGTGGTTGGTAAAATTCTTAATACCCTCAAGCCTATCAACAACAAGCAAAAAGCAAGCCCTATTCCACCAAAACCAAGTAGATATTCAGACCATGTTGCCGAATATTGGTTCACAATTCCATCAGCAAAGGTGCTGCTTGTTTCAGCACCTGGAAACAAAACTAACGGATGTGATTGCCCACCAACGATAATCACATAGAGTTGTACCAAACCTCCAATAACTATTAAGAAAGATGATATTAATAAAGTACTTGTATGATTTTTAAACCAAGGCCCGAATAGCAATGCCAAAGGTATTAGACACCCAATGACTATCTGACCCAACCAAAACAGAGATGTAAATCCCTGACTTAATAACGGCAATACCTCACCACCAGGATGATTAATCACAAAGGTATTAATGATGTATCTGAGGCATTCAAACACTAATACCGCGATAATAAAAATCGACAAACTATTGCTTAAGCGAATTAACAGGTCATTACCGATTTCTCGTTGCGTAAGTTTAAAAATTAATATCAGTGTCAGCGAATAAACTGCCGTCCCTAATAGATACGATACAGCTAGAAACAGCGGCACCATAGCGATCACTTCATAAGATTGACGAGCTAAAAGTACACCAAAAATCGAGCCTGTTCCGGTGGTTAAAATAACTCGCCAGATAAAATTAATGATTCCCATGGATTTATATTGTGCTTTTGCGACTTTGTTTCGATCCACCATGGTCCACAAATAGACCGCAATAATGGCGATAAAGCCCGAATATAGAATCACATTCCAAGCAAACACTGAGGAAAAATTCAAAGCACCTGTTGCCATCTCGATAACATGATCGATTCGCCCTAGATCAAGCAGAATAACAACTAAACCGCCAATCAATAGTGACGCAGCTAACAGTAATGAAAGTCGTCCTTGCGGCTGGTAGATTTGTTTTTTAAATACTGTCCCTAAGGTTGCAATATTTGCCGCACCAGAAGCAGCAAGTATCAAGAAAATAGCAAACACATGGGGCATTCCCCACACAATTTGATTGTTCATACCTGTAACATAATGCCCATGATGATGCATATAATTAAATGCACCTAAACCGACTAAAAACAATAGAGCAAATACCGAAAATACTGCCCAAAAACCAAGACCCGCATTTTCAACTTCTGCATAGTTTGTTTTTATTGATGCTGAATCGCTCATAGTCCTTGATACCTCACACCGGTATTTAAACCAAGATCTGCTCTTATTTGTGTTGTGTCATTTTCTTTGAGCGCAATACTTATTTTGCTCACAGGATCATTCAGATCGCCGAATATAATTGCTTCTGGATCAGCATCTACACAGGCTGGGTTTTTACCTTTATCGATGCGATGCACACAGAGATTACAGGATTCAACCGTACCTTTTCCTCTAGGAGTATCGGGTCGTTGATCAAACAAATTCTCATGCACGAAACTACGCGCCTTGTATGGGCAAGCCATCATGCAATAACGACAACCAATACAGATATGCTTATCCACTTGCACAATGCCATCAATGCGTTTCATGGATGCACCTGTCGGACAAACATCAACGCAAGGCGCTGTTTCACAGTGTTGACACATAATCGGTAAACTGAATGTATCGCCTGATTCTTTTTTAGTAACGGTAACCTTACGCACCCATTGCGCTTTTTGTGCTTCATTTGAATGTGGTTCTTCACCCCAGCCGTGTTCTTTTTTACAAGCAGCAACACAAGCATCACCACCATTAGTGAGTTTATTCACATCAATCAAAAGTCCCCATCGAACTTTATCTGTAATGGCTTCATCATCGGGTTTAGCTTTTGCTTGGCGCAAAATTAAATTGGGTGCGATTGTTGCAGTAGCCGCTGTTAAACCAACAAGACTTAAGAAATTTCGACGGTATGTATCGAAGTTATTTTTTTTCATTGATAACTCCATCATCTCCGTCTTGCTGGGTTTTATTATCAATAAAAGACACCCCCCCACTTTTAGGCTGTTTTGCCCATTCAGGTTTATTCTTAGAATAGGTAAAAGCGAGATCATGCAATTCTTGCTGACTGAGTTTGCTTAAATCTTTTCCAGCTAAAACTTCTTTAACTGAGATTGGTTTATTTTCTGTAGCTTGAACATCAACATTTGATTTAGCAGTATCAGTTTTTACAGGATGATCAACATGGCATTCAAAACAATTCAACTTTTCAGCAACATAGGTATGACAGGTCGTACAGAAATGTTCCTGATCAGTATGGCGTAATATTTTGCCCTTATAACTTTCAGGCACATGGCAATTGATACAGGCTTTAAGACTATGATCTTGCGTGCGAATACCTTG
>CALJIH010000039.1 GCA_937974135.1 uncultured Cocleimonas sp.
CTCGATTCTGAATAAAATGTCAGAAAGAGAAGCGCGCTTGATTCTAAAACGTTACGAAGAAAATAATGGCTCGATTACGTACACCGATATTTCTAGTGATATCAGTCAGGAAATCAATAAACACTATGCCCAGATTTTTGAGTACTTTCAGAACAATCCAGAATTGTGTGATCAAACACAGTATTTAAATGCCATGTTACTACATATGCCACGCAGTATTGGTTCGAATCCACAATTTAGAGAACGTGTAAAAACATTACCAGAAAAAGTGAAGTTTGCTATTTTGGCGAGCAAGTTAGCATCAGCGATTGTTTACGAAAACGATACCAGTGGCATGTACGCGGGCATGATTGAAATGCAGGTCGATAAGTTCGAGATGTTTAACTGATTAGAATGCATATATAAAAGACACCCCCCTACTTTTGAATGATATTACATTTTTGTTTTTTAAAAATGTAAATAGAATTTATGCAAAGCTAGTCAGTTTTAAATCAAAATAGCCTAAAAGTAGGGGGGTGTCTTTTATCTATTATTTATTAGCTTTTATTTATCAGATAAAAGCGCTAAAGCCTCTGCAACTCTCGCTTTAACCTGCTTTGGTGCTGTTCCACCCAAATGATCACGCGCTGCTACTGAACCTTCTAAAGTCAAAACATCAAATACATCTTCAGTAATAATGTCAGAGAATTTTTGTAATTCATCCAAACTCATTTCACTTAAATCTTTACCTTTCTCGACACCATAGCCAACAGCGCTGCCTACCACTTCGTGGGCATCGCGAAACGGCATATCTTTTCCTACTAAGTAATCTGCCAAGTCAGTTGCGGTCGAGAAGCCTTGCATTGCTGCTACTTTCATTGCTTCTTTATTGGTGGTTACGTTTGGCATCATATCGGCGAAAGCACGTAAGCTACCCAAGAGTGTATCGACTGTATCAAACAGTGGTTCTTTGTCTTCTTGATTATCTTTATTGTAGGCCAAAGGCTGGCTTTTCATGAGTGTCAATAAAGAGAATAAACTGCCAAATACACGACCAGATTTCCCTCTCACAAGTTCAGGCACATCTGGGTTTTTCTTTTGCGGCATGATTGATGAGCCAGTACAAAAACGATCTGGCAAATTAATAAAATTAAACTGCGCCGAAGTCCAAAGCACTAATTCTTCTGAGAAGCGCGATAAATGCATCATGACTAATGAAGCATCAGAGATAAATTCAATCGCGAAATCACGATCACTCACGCCATCTAATGAGTTATTGCAGGGTCTTTCAAACCCTAGTAGTTCCGCAGTGTAATTACGATCGATTGGATAAGTCGTACCAGCTAAAGCGGCAGAACCCAATGGCATGATATTGACGCGCTTACGACAATCTTGCATGCGGTCATAGTCTCTGACCAGCATTTCAAACCATGCGAGCATGTGATGTCCAAAGGTAATCGGTTGCGCCACTTGAAGATGCGTGAAACCAGGTAAGATAGTCTCAGCTTCTCGATCCGCTAACTCCAACAAACCTTTTTGCAGACGTTGAATTTCAGAGCAAATTAAATCGATTTGTTCACGCAACCATAAACGAATATCTGTGGCTATTTGGTCGTTTCTTGAGCGACCTGTATGTAGCTTTTTACCTGTAATACCAATTTTATCGGTAAGGCGTGCTTCAATATTCATGTGAATATCTTCAAGTTGCACTGACCACTCTAAATTACCCGCTTCTATGTCGGCTTGAATCTCATCTAAACCATTATGAATATCATTCACTTCATCATCAGTCAGAATCCCTACCTTGTTTAACATTTTCGCATGGGCTTTAGAGCCAGCTATATCATGCTTATACAAGCGTTGATCAAAACTAATTGAGGCGGTAAATGCCTCTACAAATGCATCTGTAGATTCTGTAAAACGACCACCCCAGAGTTTTTCTGGTTGGGTAATTTCAGAGTTATTTGAAGTTTTATTGTTATCAGACATGTTTGTTCAGTTTCCAGTAAGTATGATTTTCATACAATGTGATGAGCGTCGTAAAAATAGCGACGAAAATAATAAAATTAATGATAGCCGTAGCATTTGCTTCGATTATAAAAATAAATAAGTGTTTTGATTTGAATACGAACTTGCAATTATAGCAAGTCAAAAAAAATCAGGCTAAAAATAAAAATAATTTATTGATGAATATTGCTACAAATATTGCACGGTCACAAAACTCTATCGGCTTTTTACCAGAGCTTTGTACACCTCAAGCAGTACTTAGAATAATGGTAGGAGCTCAGGTACTTGCGATAGTTTTAGCATTTACCAGTGCATCAGTCAGTTATGAAGCGTCATTGATCAGACTGGGATTAACATCGATATTTGTACAATGGGTAGCATTATGTTCGGCAATCACGATCTGTTTACTATCAGATAAGATTGGCAAACTTAACGTAATAAAAATTAGTGCTGCTGTTAGTTCAATTGTTATTTTTTTTACTATAGGTGCTTCTGTTCTAGCAATAATGGCAGATAGTTACCAAAAAGTTGGTTTAATCCATTATTGGGATACGCCGTTTATTATACGAAATGTATTTATTGCATTGATATTAACAACCATGGCTTTGCATTATTTTTATGTGCACAGTCAACGAGAAGAGTTTTCTCGTGCAGATTCAGGGGCAAAGTACGACGCCTTACAATCACGCATGAAACCACACTTCTTATTTAACAGTTTGAATAGTATTGCCCAGCTAATACAAGTTGATAAAAATAAAGCTGAGGATGCATTACTAGATTTGGCCGATATTTTTCGCACTACATTAGATACAAGAAATCGTATCTCACTAGGCGAAGAGCTTGATGTCACGTTACGTTATTTACGTATGGAAGCATTGAGGCTCGGCAAAAGAAGATTAAACATTGTATGGGATATGGATAGGCAGACACTGCCTTTTAACATGGAAATCCCGCCATTATTGTTACAACCTTTGGTGGAGAACGCAATTTACCATGGGATCCAGCCTTGTAAAGACGGCGGAACTCTTGGAATTAGTTTATATGATGCAGGAAAAACATTGGATATTGTAGTAACAAATCCAGTGCCTCCTGCAGGAACGAGCAAGCATTCAAAGGGAAATCATATTGCTCAAGAAAATTTAAAAAATCGTCTGAGGCTTGCCTATGGTGATCGCGCTAATCTAAAAATAAGTAAAAGCGATCATCAATACCGAGTCTCATTTTCAATACCGAAGGAGACATAATAATGACAATGAACATCCTAGTCGTGGACGATGAAGAACTAGCACGACAGCGTATAACTAGCTTACTTCAGGATAATTCTGAATACAATATTTGTGCCGAAGCTGAAAACGGAGCGGAAGCATTGATGATGGTTGAGCGCCATCAACCTGACCTGATTTTACTCGATATTTCTATGCCGGTGATGGACGGTTTAGAAGTGGCAAAACACTTATCAGGCATGCCAAATCCACCAGCCGTAATATTTACTACTGCATACGGGGAGTATGCATTAGAAGCCTTTTCAACCAAAGCAACAGGGTACCTCATGAAACCAATAAGACAAGAACAACTATTAAAAAGTCTACAACAAGCACGCTCACTTAACCGAGCTCAAAGATCAAAAGTGCTTGATGATAATGAAGTTACTGGTGCAGGACGCAAACATATTTGTGCAAGAATGCGCGGCAATTTGGAGCTTATCCCGATTGAAGATGTATACTATTTCCAAGCCGATCAAAAATACGTGACTGTACGTCACAGACAAGGTGAAGTGATCATCGAAGAGTCACTTAAGTCTCTTGAGACTGATCTTTCTGACAAGTTTATTCGCATTCATAGAAATGCGCTAGTAGCTAAAAGCCGCATTACCGGTTTAGCTAAAAACAACATCGGAAGAGTTCAAGTAAAAATTGAAAAGATTGATGACAAACTAGAAGTAAGTCGTCGACACGTAGCTGAGATTCGTCGTTTTGTACGTAATCGTTAAGCTATATTGATAGAAAGATTGAGACAGGAAGTCTCGAAACGAAAAAGGCTCAATTTAAATTGAGCCTTTTTTATTTTCTGATGACTTCTAGTAATTCTTCAATTTGCTCGTCCACTGATGCGCCAAAATACTCTAAGCTATTAATTCCAATAATTTTTACCGCTTTTTCTTCACCATTTTGATCTAAAAATAATAGTGTAGGTGTGAGTTGTGAATCATATTCACGAGCAAGCTTTGAGGCTGTGATTTTACGTCCATTAAAATCAATCACCTCATCAGACACATCAACCTGTAATTTTCGAATAAAAACCTTCTTTTTATATTCATTACTGCGGACCATGGGTGAGAGAATTTCTTCATCCATCAACCGACAATAAGGGCAATGTTCCGCATGTAACATCATCACCAATCCCATCTTATTTTGCTGCATTTGTAGCGCTAGTTCTTGAAAGTCTGTTTCTTCTTTAACCACACTGTCCTCATACCCCTCGGCAAATGCAGATGCGCTTAAAATGAATACTATTGAGATCAGAAACTTCATATAACGGTTTTGCCT
This sequence comes from uncultured Cocleimonas sp., assembly GCA_937974135.1. Taxonomy (GTDB): domain Bacteria; phylum Pseudomonadota; class Gammaproteobacteria; order Thiotrichales; family Thiotrichaceae; genus Cocleimonas. The sequence continues at coordinate 4,533 of CALJIH010000039.1, forward strand.
CATGCGGTGTTTTAACGTAAAGTCTTGCTCGCTCTTAAATCTATTTTACTGTGTAATAATAGTTTAGAGAAAAGCACCACATTTAAGTTCAAATAATACATTGTAAGACTAAATATATGCCTAAAACCATTCGTATAGCAACTAGAAAAAGCCCACTAGCACTATGGCAAGCCGAAGAGGTTGCGCGCCAGATTAAGCTACATCATCCCCAGCAAGCGGTTGAGCTTGTAAAAATGACGACTCAAGGCGATGTTATTCTCGATACTCCTCTAGCCAAAATTGGGGGTAAAGGCTTATTCGTGAAAGAGTTAGAGACAGGCATGTTAAACGGCGATGCTGATATAGCGGTACACTCAATGAAAGATGTACCGATGATGTTGCCAGAAGGTTTGCATTTATCCGTAATTATGGAACGCGAAAATCCAACGGATGCATTTGTATCTAACACAGTTAAAACCATTGATGATTTACCTTTAAACGCACGCGTAGGTACTTGTAGTTTGCGTCGTCAAACGCAGCTAAAAGAACGTCGGCCTGACATTCAAATTCTTGATCTTCGGGGTAATGTGAATACCCGTTTAGCAAAACTAGATAATGGTGATTATGATGCGATTATCCTCGCATCAGCAGGTTTGATTCGTCTGGGTTTTGAAGACCGCATCGAACATAACATAAGCACTGAAAAAAGTTTACCTGCTATTGGTCAAGGCGCTGTAGGTATCGAATGTAGAGAAGACGATCAAGAAATCAACGAATTATTAGCCCCGTTACACCATGGTGATACTGCGATTAGAGTGAATGCTGAAAGAGCTTTAAATTTGCGTTTAAATGGTGGTTGCCAAGTACCTATTGGTGGTTTCGCTGAATTAGACGGTGACCAGGTTCGATTACGCGGATTGATTGGTTTCCCTGATGGCTCAAAAATTTTTAGAAGCGAAAAAGTAGCCTTGCAGCAAGATGCTTATGAGTTAGGCGTTGAAGTTGCAGAAGAACTTTTAGATCAAGGCGGTGATAAAGTCTTAGAACTATTGGGTATTGACTACTAGAAATGCCGGACATCAACAGTACATCAGGTTTACCACTTAAGAATAAAAACATTGTCATTACTCGTCCTAAACAACAAGCGTCCGCTTTGGCTAAAAACATCCAAAAAGTGGGGGGGTGTACGTTTTTATTTCCCTTAATTGAAATAACCCCTTTAAATGATGTAGCAACAAAAAATGCACTTTTAAACCTTGATAATTATGATCTCGTTGTATTTGTCAGTGTAAATGCAGTTAGGCAATGCATTCATTTAGTTGGCACCGACATATTAAAAAATAAAATGTTAGTATGCACAGGCAAAAAAACTGCTAACGCACTTATTGATAATGGCTTAAACGTTGATTTTTGCCCTGATAAGTTTTTTAACAGCGAAGCATTACTTTCTATCAAAGCATTCAAAAAAGCTTCAGTAGATAAAAAAATTGCCATCATCCGTGGTGCTAGCGGTAGAGATTATCTAAAAAATAACCTTATTAGTCTTGGTGCAACTGTGGATTATATCGATGTCTATAAGAGACATTGCCCGCAAAAAGATCTTTCTTATTTAAAAACCTTATCGAAACAACAAAAGCTTGATGCGATTTTACTAACCAGCGCTTCCAGTACAGCTAGTTTCTTCGAAATGGTTGGTGAAAATGATACATGGATAAATGAACTAACACTGCTGATTGGCAGTTCACGCATGCAACACGAGATTCCTGATGGATTTAAGGGTAAAATACTTGTAGCAGAAGATCCGAGCGATGAAACGCTTTACAAGACGCTATTATCAGAATTGATTTAGATTATGGATGAACAACTAAAATTACTCAAAAAGATTAATCGACGCACTCGATTCACACAGTTTTTGGCGTGGCTGGCATTATTCTTTACAGCAATTGGAATCGCGGCTGGATCTAAACATTGGTTTAGAATTGACGACAAAACCAAACTTGCATTACATCAAATTCAAGAATTAAAACAACAACTTCCTAATTTTGCCTTACAAGAAAAATTATCTGTGTTAGAAAAAGAATTAAATGATAATTTCAAAACTAACAAAGCACATCTTGATAAAGCAATGACTGAATTAAGAACAATTCAAGATAGCACACAATACATAGCAGATAGCGTTTATGTTCAAGCCGAGGAACTAACAAAACAACAACCCGATGTAAAAATCCAAACACCAACACTTAAAGATTGGTCATTAGGTGAGGTGCATTTTCTTTTACAAACTGCTGTTCAACAGTTTGAACTTAAAAAAGACAAGGAGAGTTCACTAATCTCTTTCAAGCTTGCAGATAATCTTTTGCTCGAACGTGGTGACTTAGATCTATTACCCGTTCGTAAAAAAATCAGCGAGGATATAGCGGCCGTAAACCAATATGCAGCTGTAGATGTTACTGCTTTATCTCAGAAAATAGATAGTATGCTGACATCACTGAAACCGGTAATAGCAAAAACCGAACCCAACAGTAAAAATTTAGAGTTGCTCCCAACTAAGGATGAAACCGATGGGCAAGATAACAATAACAATTCAGATAAAAAAGATACGCTTGTTAATCGAGTAAAAAAGACCATTAATGATGCAGTAATCATCAGAAAGCTAGATAAACCCTTACAAGAAGACTTAGATATAGACGCAAAGGAAAGGCTCTATCAGTTATTTTCTTTACGTTTTGAAACACTCAAAATTATGCTGCTTCAAGGTGATAACGAAAATTATCAAAAGCAATTAGAGCGAATCAAGGCTTTGGTAAATAATTATTACACCGATGAGAAAAAAGAAACCTATTTAGAGCAAATCAAAGAACTCGGCAAAATTAATTTATCTCCAACATTACCTAAAGCAAATGCTTCCCTACAATTACTTGAAAAAATAATGACCGATAAAAATATCATGGAAAAATCCGATAATAAATTGGGGCTTAAATAATGCGTTATTTTTTAATGTTCTGTTTTATTGTGGGTGCGTTTTGGCTAGCCATATTCGCCGTACAAAATTCCGCAGACATAACTATAAATTATCAGTGGAATGACAATCCTATGAGTGTCAGCCTTACAAGCACAACCTTGCTAATAGTTGGCATAGTTGGGCTAGTAGGACTCTATTTCCTTCTGAGTATTCTTAAATTTATATTCAGCATAGGAAAACGAATTAAAAGTAGACGTCAAAGAAAGTTAGCCTTAAAAGCAAAGAATGAGCTTACTAAAGGCTTAGTGTTATTTACAGAAGGTAACTGGGAAGAGTCGGAGCATTTGTTAATTAATAACGTTGATGCTTCTGAAACACCACTACTTAACTATTTAGCAGCCTCTCGATCTGCGCATATGCAAGAAGCATACGATCGCAGGGATAACTATTTAAAAGTCGCTAGTGAACAAGGTGAAGAGGCACAAATTGCAGTAGCAGTATCACAAGCTGAAATGCAATTCACTAGTGATCAACTCGAGCAATCTCGGGCAACCTTAATAAGACTATTAGAAGTCTCGCCAAAACACCCATATGCCTTAAAGCTTTTAGCTAAAGTATATTTCCAACAAGAAGATTGGAATAATTTATTTACGTTACTACCTGATTTAGACAACCTTTCACTGATAAATAAAAAGGACAGCAAGAAATATCAAAAAACGGCATTAACAGGGATATTTCATTCATTAGCCAGAAAAAAAGATATCAAGAATTTAAAAATACTATGGAAGAAATTGCCAGGTAATCTTCGTGATAGTACTGATGCTTTACTTTTATATTCTACGGCTATGAGTGAGGCAGGAGATCTTGAAGAGAGTAATAAATTACTCATCGAAGCGTTAAACAAAAACCCTAACGAAAAACTCTTCGAGCGATATGGCTTGATCGAACATGAAAATCAAGCGAATGCAATCAAAGAGGCTGAAAGGTGGTTGCTGGATAATAGTAAAAGCCCAATGTTACTATTAGCGTTAGCACGGTTACATCGAAAGCATCAACTCTGGGGAAAAAGTAAATCATACTATAACGCTAGTCTAAATTTCTCTCCCTCGGCATCTGTTTATTTGGAGTTAGCCGAGCTCTTGGAAGAGTTATCAGAACATGAAAATGCTGAGATGTGTTACAAGCTAGGACTTGAATACAGCATTCGTAAAAAAGGCCAAATTCTAAACTTAAAATCGCTTAGAAGTGTTGATAATAGTAAAAGCCGATCACGCAGGCCGGCATAAACATTGAATTTAGAATATAAAATCAGATTTCTTTTGCAAACCTTCTAAGAGTTTTAACTCAGTTTCAAATAAGCTGGTTCTAATAAAATGACCATCAGCCGTTAATTCAACTTTCATAGCATGGGCAACAGGCTTACCTCCCACGACTATAAACAATCTTCCGCCAGGTTTTAATAGTTGCTCAAACAATGGCATATATTCTGGGATAGATCCCGTAACTGCTATAGCGTCGTATTTTTTTTCTTGATTTAAATCTGTCAAAGCATTTTTAGTTTCTAGATTAAAGTTGGAAATATTCACCATAGCCAGCTTCTTTTCTGCAGCTTGAATAAAATCGTCGTGAATATCGATGCTATCAACATGTTTCGACATATTCGCCATACAAGCTGTCACATACCCACTACCTGTTCCAACTTCTAAACATTCATCATCAATGCTTATTTCTAGTTCTTGAAGCATGCGCCCTTCAATACGTGGAAACATCATAGATTGATCATGATCTAAAGGTACTTCAATATCTGCATAAGCCAATGAGGCTAGTGCCTCTGGCGCAAATACTTCGCGTGGAATACTGGCCATAGTTTGAAGAACAGTATCATCTAAAACAGAGCAAGGACGAATCTGTTGTTCGATCATATTAAACCGTGCTTGTTCCATATCCATCTTAATTTCCAAATAATGATTAGTTTAGTAATGAGTGAATCTTAAGCGAAGAAGAGTTATTTGCAAGCACAAAAAAGCCCGAATTAACGGGCTTTTAATAAAAACTTAATTCGTATTATTTTCTTGCACCAGGACCATTTAATTCCATGCCATTAGACATCACAGCCTGAAAGTATTCCAACGCTCTATATTGATCGCTTTGCGCTTTAAAAGGTTTTGCTCTTATATTCTTATTACAACCACCATAACGACGGTGTAGTGTACCTAGTCCGCCCCATTTAGAGCGATATACAGGAAAGTGAGAAGGATGTCCTAAGGCAGGGCTCAATGGTTCAACCCTAACTTTTCTATTGGCATTGTAAACGTGGCAATCTGCACAAGAGAAGTTGAGCTGTCCACGCTTAGCATAAAAGAAGTTCTTACCTTTATTATACCAAGCTAATGCTTTTTCAGTTTTAGGCTGAACATCAATTTTTCCACCTCTTCCTTGATAAGCAATATAGGCAGAAACTTCTGCGATTTTTCCTCTTTTCCATTTAAAGGGCTTCTCGCCATTATCAGTAAGGCACTTATTGATATCACCTTCTAAAGTGACAACCGTATCTTTTTCTTCATCATGATATGGGTATTTGCCACGAATACTAGAGACATCATCACCGAAACAGCTTGCAAATGATTTTCCATTCTTGAACGCTTTGGTATAGATCTCTTCGCCTTTGTCTATATCAATCTCATAGGGAGGGAACTCCTCTATCTCTTCCCATTGGCTTCTAGCATCTTCGTTTAACGCATATGTGCCATTAACCAATTCATTAAGGTCAAGTTTAGCCCCTAATGTTTTTTGGAAATACGCTCTTAACGCTTCGGTATCTTCCGCAGGAGTTGATGCCTGAGTGGATATAAATGGGTTCATCGCGATAGCTAATAACGCAATTGAGCTTAACAGTTTTTTCATTATTTACTCCTAAGTCATTATTCAAGTTACATGCAGATGCTTGAATAATGTGGTGAATATTTTCCTTCCTTTTTACTTTTCTAAACTATTTTTTACCGACTTGTTTCTCGAGAGAATCACTTTTCCCTGTATTATCTTTCCACGTTAACTTAATCGTGTCAGATTTATCACCGGCATAACTAAAAGAAATAAAAGGGTTTTTAGAAATCGCACCCGTCCAGTTCGCAGTCATTACTGGCTCGCCATTCGCTTCAACAACAACTTCATTAATAAAGTGTGCAGGAATCTTGTCACCTTTTTTGTTTCTGCGTAAACCGGTATGCATCGGATGTGTAATGAGCGACTTAACTTGAATCAAGCCTTTCTTTTCTTTGGTACGTAATTTAATTGTAGATTTTGCCATGTTTAGCCTCCGCATCCGCCTTTGGTTACTTTAATATTTGATTTAGCCATATAATATTTGTCATCAGCTTTGACTATAGCTACTACATCTGTTGTTTTTGCCATTTTAAAGCGAGACTTTACTGCTGCCTTACCTTTTGCTCCAACTGTGTATCTTGCAGCGTATGGGATTGGATTATTTGATACCACAGCAACGATTTCTGTTGTTCCTTCTATCTCAGAAGTGATACCCACTGGCACCACGGCACCATTTTCTGCAATCTCAGGTGATTTAATTTTAATCATATCTGATTCAGCAGCATCACTTGCCCCCATCATTTCCATGACCTCTTCTGTAGACTTAGCTTTAGTAAAGTCTTTCTCATGAGATGCAGCCATGACAGTTTTGGGTTTTATCAAACCGCTTGTTACTACTGCTCCAGTTGCACTGGCTACGATGGCAGTTTTTATGAAGCTTCTACGTTTCATTTCTTTTCCTCTTAATCGTTTTTTATCAATGAATCAAATCTACAGGCTATGAATGTATTCAGTGATTTTGTCTAATTCTTCATCACTCAAAATACCGTGCGTACCAAAAGGAGGCATTGAAGAATTAGGGTTTTTTGTTCTGGGGTCACTGATTTGCGCTTTCAATGCATCCTTATCAGCATAGCGACTTTTCATGGCAATCAAAGGTGGGCCAATATTTCCTGGCTGTTCTTCACCCACAATCATATGGCAGGCCAAACAGTTACCTTTCTTACGATCTAAGGCTATTTTTTTACCTTCTTTAATAGCTGAATCATCTCCAGCATTTACCGTCACAACACTGATTGTGCCGAATAGTGTAAGTGTAGAAATCACTACAGACATTAAGCGAAAAGTTTTTCGCATGTTGACCTCCATTTTATGAGAACTTTTAAACTTTACTATCTACTTAACTCATAAATGAAATAAGTAGTTATTATAAATTAAACAATTTACCTTATTAGAATAGACCAAAATTATTATGTGTGCAAAATCCAAAAGAGATATATAAATTTTTAAAATTAAGCACTTAAAAATATTCTATAAATTATTATCGCTTTGAATTTTTGATACTATTAATGCTGTTAAGCATTTGTTGCATTTCCTGCAACTCCGTAATATTTGAACCTGGTAGTCGAATAGCTTGTTGCAATTGCAATTCAGCAGATTTATATCGACCTGAACGAAGGCTACGTTCGGCAACTGCTCGATAAGCTAAAGAATTATTTCCCATTAAACGAGCTATTTCTTGTTTGATTTCAAAAATCTCTAAACTTGTTTGTTCAGACTCATTAATCTCGTTTAAAACGCGCCATGCCTGCTGCACTTGCCCCAGGGATAAATAAGCTTGGGCCAATGGGGCACTGATCGCTTCATTACCAGGATAAATACGAATAAAGCTATTCAATAAAGAGACCGTCTGTTGATACTGTTTTTGTTGGTTGTATAACTCTGCAATTAATATCGCTTCATTCACATTATTCGTTTTTTGGATTTTACTTGCGCGAATCGCTTCTGTTATCGCACCCCTGTGTTTTAGTTTTAAGGCATTGGCGTAATTTTTAATGTTAACGGGTACATTGTTAGGTGTGACAAAGCTGCGAGTAACTAATGATCTGACCTTTTCGCGCATGTATAAATAACTGATGTCTTCTCGGCCTTTAAACACGCCGTATTTTTGTGCACGAAATGAGGTATCTGCAACTCGTTTAACACTTAAAGGATGATTCTGTATCATCTCTCTAATCTCGGCAGTATTACTGCTGCCAAAACGCTCAAGCTTTTGCAAAAAACGAGGCATACCCATGGGGTTAAACCCAGCATTGGCTAATATACGTAAGCCCACTCTATCTGCTTCAGCCTCAGCACCTCGCCCAAAAGAGAATTGTTTATGTGCGGCTCCTGCAATTGTGGCATTTAATATAGCTGCACCCGCTTGAGGATCTTGAGAGGCAGCAATGGCACCAACAACTAAAGCAGCACCTGTAGCAAATTTATTTTTTTCTGCTTCAGCAATTATGCGTTGAATATGACGTTGGGTGACATGCGCAATTTCGTGTGACATAACTGCAGCTAGTTCACTTTCAGAATCCGTACGCAAAATTAAACCTGCGTTTACAATAACCACCCCACCAATAGTGGCAAACGCATTCACTGATAAATCTTTAGATACCGCAAAATAAAACGGCGTTGCGGTACTTGGCGCGCTAGCTCTTAACTTATTCCCTAATGATCTTATCCAAAGATTTACTTCAGGGTTCTCTATTAGTAATCCTCTAGAACGCAAATTTCGTAATATATTTAAACCTTGCTGAGTTTCTTTTACTGCTGAGACGTAATGACCAGAACTATCTCCTAAAGCTGGTAAATTCAGATCAGGCAACTCAAGATTCAAATCAGCTAAAGATGTAAACGTAAACATCAAAATAGATACTGAAAGAGTAATTTGAACAAAAAGATTCTTCATAATATTAGGAGGATTGAAATTTGTTTTAGTTCCTTTGAGTTTAGGCTTAATTTTAGAATACCATGCACTAGGGAATTGAGCATTAGACTTGCTTATATTCTTATGCAAATATACTCGCTGTTTACTCGTACACTGAAGCGCATCATAAAGATGCGTAGGTATTTTCATATGTCATTTAAAGAAGTAGATTCTGCAACCCTAAAAAAAATGATCGATACAGAAGGTGACAATCTTCTGTTATATGACATTCGTACCCCCGCAGAATATCAACAAGGAATGATAAGAGGAGGAAAATTAACACCTCTTGATGTAGTACCTTCCATGATGAATGAAATTCCCACTGATAAAACCATTGTGTTTTATTGTCGCAGTGGGGTGCGATCAGCGCATGCCTGTGAATATGTAAATGAACAATTAGACTTAGACGCAATCAATTTAAGTGGCGGAATTATTGCTTGGTATCAATCAGGAAACGAAGTGATTAAGCCAGAATAGATCTGCATCAAAAAACCACTAAACGCTAACCAAATAACAAGCAAAAGACACCCCCCTACTTTTGGGCATTTTTAAAACAAAACTCCTTATGTTATCCGTCTATAAAAACATGAAATATTTGGATGACTCACGTATTATGCTGTTTTTCATGAAAAAGCGGATTATCCTAAATCTGATCTTGTATCAACATCTCTAGTCCATCCAAAAGGAAAGAAAATGACTATAAAGAATGCTTTTTATGCACAGTCTGGTGGAGTAACTTCGGTAATTAACGCATCAGCATGTGGCGTCATTCAAACAGCACAAAAGCATAACAATAAAATTGGAAAAGTCTTTGCTGGTGAAAACGGCATTATTGGTGCTTTAACCGAAAATCTGATCGATACTAGCAAAGAGTCTGATGAAGATATTGCGGCGTTAATGCATACACCTTCGGGGGCATTTGGCTCATGTCGTTACAAAATGAAAAGTTTGGAAGAAAATGAAGCTGAATACAAACGACTCATCGAAGTATTCAAAGCACATAATATTGGTTATTTCTTTTATAACGGTGGTGGGGATTCAGCAGATACCTGCCTTAAAGTCTCGCAACTTTCCGAAAAAATGGATTACCCGATTCAGGCAATTCATGTTCCTAAAACAATCGATAACGATTTACCGGTAACAGACAACTGCCCAGGTTTTGGCTCGGTTGCAAAATACATTGCTGTATCCACTCGTGAAGCAAGTTTTGATGTGGCGTCAATGGCTGAAACTTCAACCAAAGTATTCGTTATTGAAGTAATGGGTCGCCACGCAGGTTGGATTGCAGCAGCAGGTGCTTTGGCGGCCGATGCTGACAATGATATTCCGGTGATTGTGTTATTCCCTGAGATAAAGTTTGATAAAGATAAATTCATAGCACTGGTTGATAAAAAAGTTAAAAGCCATGGCTATTGCAGCATCGTAGTTTCTGAGGGAGTAGCTTGGCCCGACGGAAAGTTCTTAGCTGAACAAGGTACAAAGGATAATTTCGGACATGCACAATTAGGCGGAGCAGCACCTGTTGTTGCTAATATGGTTAAAGAAGAATTAGGCTATAAATTCCATTGGGCAGTCGCTGATTATTTGCAAAGATCAGCACGTCATCTTGCATCTCAAACAGATGTAGACCAAGCATACGCTTTAGGCGAAGCAGCCGTTAACTTGGCAGTTGAAGGCAAGAACTCGGTGATGCCATCCATTGTTAGAACATCAAACAACCCTTATACATGGGAAATTCAATCGGGTGATCTTTCGAGTATTGCGAACGTAGAAAAAATGATGCCGATGGAATACATCTCAGAAGATGGCTTTGGAATTACAGAAGCATGCCGAGAATACTTATTGCCACTCATTGAGGGTGAATCTTATCCTCCTTACAAAAACGGAATGCCACAATACGTAACTTTAAAGAAACAGTTGGTTGAAAAAAAATTAGCCGAATTTAAAATGAGATAAATTTAAAAAAAGACAGTTCTGCTGAGCTTCTCGAAGAATTGATGCTGAGCTTGTCGAAGTACACCCCCCTACTTTTGGTGGGTTTCTCTAGACTAGAATAAATTAACTTAAGGCTTTAACTTAGATACTTACGAAGGTTTGCTTCTTTAATGGTATTTTCAAAGGCTTTGTAAGCTTCAAAATCCACACCGCTAAGTCCTGGTATATCTTCTTGGGTTAAGGTTTCGATTTTTTCTTCAGACTGCTTGAGTTGTAGTTTCAATCGAGCATTTTCTTTTACAGACTCTGCAAGATATCCTTTAACTGCATCAAGATCTCGATTAGATGCTTCTTCTGCATCATTGTTACCATAAAAGATATGGAGCCACCAACCTATCACTGCGCCTGCTAAAACCGCGATGGTACTTAAAATTGATATTTGCAGTAAAAAATTGGTCATGACTCTTCCTTGAAACTTAAAATGGAATGTACTTTATGTAATTGATCACAATCCTTGTCGCTCAATTACTGTTACATATAGTTAACGGTGTAAGACTTAATATACCTATAGTGTAGCAATGAAATCATAAAAATGAATCTCAGCTCATCTGCTTTAGCGGTATGCCTATCAGTGATTCTGTACTAATTTTATTCAATTGCATGATTTTTGAACAAATCCTAATTATTGGACTTTATTTATTTCAGGCTTAATCAATAATTTACTCTGCAAGTGATTAACCCCCGTAATTTTTTGAATATCAGCCTCTATCTTTTTTGCTTCTTTTAAATTTGGCGTAATGCCTTTTAATACGACATCCCTGCCATTCACATCTATTGCCGCATTGAAAATATGATGAGAATAAAGAGTCGTAATAATTTTATTTTTTAAATCTGACTCTAGACCTGGTCTAAAAAAATAATTTGAAACCATTACCAAAGTAGAAATAATCAAAAGCGTGATTAAAAAAAGGAGCATAAATGGACTTTTTGATTTTGTTTGTGGCTTCAACATCTTTAAAAACTGCTAGTACATGAGTAGCAGAGAATTTAACAATAACTAAATAAAAGGTTCGACCAAAGAAGACAACAGGAACAAGAACAGTGATTAAAGGATAGGTGTTTTTTTCAGTGATGAATATTTAAACATTTAGCCACTGATTAGTTGATTCAGGAGATAAGTTTAACTGATAACACAACGCGCTTAACTTTTCTGTGTTACTAGGTTTAACCTTAAAATCAATTCCAATTGCTTCTTCAAGGTCACAAACAATTTCTGCCAATTGACGTGATAATTCAATCTGTTTTTGATGCTCTGAAATTAATTGCTGAATTCGCACCGCTCCACGGATTTGCATATTTGAAATCTCGTCAATTCTTAAAAAAAGCTGTTCTAAGTTATCAAACTTTCGTAGTAGTTTGGCGGCAGTCGACATTCCTATGCCTGGCACACCCGGAATATTGTCTGATTTATCGCCAGCAATAGCTAACTGATCAGCAATTTGATCTGGTCTCACACCGAAACGTTTCGTGATTTTTTTAGCATCAAACTTTTCTCCACGTAAATACTCCCACCAATAATCGCCATCATTGATTAACTGAGCTAAATCTTTATCCGCAGTAATGATGTTTACTGAATATGATTTTTGCTGAAGACTTTTTGACCAAGTGCCGATTAAATCATCAGCTTCATATCGAGAACTTGCTTGTTGATGAATACCTAATGCCTGAATAAATTCACGACACAATTGAAACTGGTATTTGAGCGACTCTGGAGCTGGAGGCCGATTCGCTTTGTAATCGGGGTAAATATCTCTTCGATGAGACGTTTCTAGGCTTTCATCAAACCCAAATGCAATGCACTCAGGTTTTTCTGCATTTAGTAACTGAAATACGAAATCTAAAAAACCCAAAACTGCATTAATTGATCTCCCATGCACGTCTTCTTGCTCAGGATAAGTATACCAAGCCTTGAACACATAGATGCTTGAATCGATTAGCCAAGCTGTATTTTTTTCTTTCATTAACAGTAGCTTAACTGATTATTAAAAGTCATTAACGGTCTATCCACTAGTCTGAGAATTATTGTTACAGCAATTGATAATAGCTATTATTACCTTGTTAAAAATAAAAACAAAAATATATAGGCAAACCCCATGAATAAAGCAATCCCCCTTGCGCTTTTATGTACCGCAGCTATTGTAACAACACTTGTAATGAGTGGTGGGAATAATACTGCTTCAGCGAGTACTGAAAAACCACATTTGACGTCTTTTTTATCTTTACATAATCAGTTTTGTGAAAAGAAATATGATGATCAAGAAACCCTAAAAAAGACTCTAGAAGTAGCCCCAGAGCTATCATTGGCTAAAGACTTTAACGGAGTTTATGAAGTACTTAAGCATGGCGTCAGTTATGCAGTTTCACCAGAAGAAGATGGTTGCACAACGGATGTAATGATCCAAACTCCAGAAAAAAAGGAATTATTTAGCTTTGAAGATATTAATAAAGCCTTAATCAGCCTAGGTTACGTTGAAACTGGTGAGCCAGTATCACGCAAAGATATTGGTACGGATCAAACTGAACTCACTATAATCGAGAAGAAATATATTTCTCCTAAAGGTGAAATCACTGTATTGGATTATCCTTTAGAAAAGAAAGATAAGTATTATATGACTTTGTTTGCTGAAAAATTCTCAGCGGCTAAACAAGAAAAGAAAGAAAAAGTTATTGAGACGCT
>CALJIH010000040.1 GCA_937974135.1 uncultured Cocleimonas sp.
GCATTAATCGATAGATACTGCAAAATACCGATTACACAGCCAATAAAGAGTAAGAAAATAAATAGTACTCGACGTACAAACTTCATTGTAATTCCTGATTATTGATGAATGGATTTTTCATAACGCTTTTTAAACTATAAGAGCGCTTAAGATTATTGTAGTAAAAAGTAAAGTTGCATGTGTGGCCTATATTTTAGCGGCCTTTATTAAGCGAGGTTAGATTTAAACTCTTTTATTGATATCCCCGTTTGCTCTATAAACCAATCATTAATCAAACTATGTGAAATGGATACACTAGATGAGGGATAGAGTATTCCTTCAGCCATTTTTTCTTTTAACTCATCTGCTGTCAGCCAGAATGCGTGCTCAATATCATCTTGCTCAAAATCAAGTTCATCTGATGTAGCTTCAGCGGTATAACCTAACATTAATGAATTTGGAAAAGGCCACGGTTGTGAAGAATGGTAATTGATGTTTTCAACGGGAATATTCACTTCTTCCATCACTTCTCGCGCAACTGCATGTTCTAGGGTTTCACCCACTTCAACAAAACCCGCCAACACCGAATACATGCCTTCAGGCCAGTACTCTTGACGTGCCAGTAATATTTTATCACCTTTAGTTACACGCATAATAACGGCTGAATTTATGCGGGGATATTCGACATGACTACAAGATTCATTCGTACATTGCTGTAATGTTCCTCCCTCTTTCATTTCAAGTTTTGAGCCACAACGCGTACAAAAACGTGTACTTAGATGCCAGTGATTTAGCATAGTCGCATAGGAAAACATGGCTGCCAAATCAAGGTCAATATCTTGTGTGATCTCTCGCAAAGAGAGACTTTCTAGTTCATCAGAATCACTAATACTCTCTAAAACTTGCTCAGGCTCATTAATATTCAATAAAAACACAGGGGTTTTATTCGTTTTCTTTAAACCTAACAAGATTGGTTTAATTGTTAAATTCAAAGCAATAAATTGAACATGCGAGAGAATCACAGGAACACACTTGGAACATACAACACTACGATCGTCTAAAACTAAATATTCCGCTGAGGTATTTGTATATTGATTATTCAACCAAGTTGATTTCTTTCGCTCAAGCGAACATCGATCAAGTGGTTGTGCTGAATAAGTATTTAATAAAGAACGAGAAAGATCATCCATGAGTTATGTTCGTAAAGTAAAAGATCATGTTAACACTCAGTAAATCTAAGCATAAAGTTTCAAAAAATAACCAGTTAAAAAATAAGCAGAGTTTGAATAAATACAAGCCATCAATATAAATTCAGACTGCATTAATCTTACTTATGATATAACCAAGCTAATAACAATAATAAAAGGGAGAACAAAATGTTATTAAATATAAAAATAAAACTAGTAACGCTTAATAGTATTCTTATTCTAATTAACGCCACACTGATTTACTTAACCACAATGGTAATAATTAGCTAGTTGAAGCCATTCTTAGTAATAATAATTTATACTTTTCTTGCTACATAAACCGAATTGCTAGATTCAGATTGCGTATATGGATTAGGAAAAGTTACCACATGCGCTATCGTTGAATCAAAGACACTATCCAATAATTGTATAAATCGTTCATCGGGTAAATCATCCGACCATAAGGCAAATATACCGCCAGGAAGTATTTTATCAGCCATAGCACTTAGGCCTTCTTGACTATAAAAACTATGATTGCTTTGGGTTAACCAAAAGTCTGGAGTGTGGTCTATATCCAATAACACCGCATGTACTTTCTGATCATTATTAGCTTCACCAAAGCCATTGCTATCCGCTGTAGATAGTGCAAAAAAATCACCCAGCACTAACTCACATCGTTCATCTGCATTGAGTTCAACACCCATTGGCACCAATTCGCGTTTATGCCAATCGATCACTGGTTGCATCACATCGATGACTTTCAACGAAGTTACCTTTTGGTTTTCTAATGCAGCAAAGGCGGTATAACCCAAACCTAAACCTCCGACGATAACATCTAAATGTTCACCTTCAAGCTCGGCTAAGCCTAAATGCGCGAGTTGTAATTCTGCTTCGACAAACAAACTCGACATTAAAAATTCTTCATTCATTTTGACTTCGTAAATCAAAATATCGTCTAAGCGTGGTTCACTACGTTTGCGCAGACTTATTTCACCTAAAGGTGTGTGTTGAAAATCGAGTTCTTTAAAGATATGCATGTAAAATCCTTTGCTTTAGCGTGGATTATTCGCGCTATGAAGAACAAGTGCAAGCGCTGCTTTTTTTGCTGAAAATGTAAACGGTTTATTTCCATTTGTGAGCAAATAAGGTAAAAAGGCTTATCGAATATTGGAGGGGCTATTATTAAAATTCCAAAACGAATTCAACCACTGGTTGATGACGGTTTAGTCGATGAAGTACTCAGTAGACTAATGAGCGGCAAAGAAGCGGATGTGTATGTGGTGCGTTGTGGTAACGAAATTCGCTGCGCCAAAGTTTACAAAGAAGCCGCTAAACGCAATTTCAAAAAAGCCGCGCAATATACCGAAGGTCGTAAAGTCAAAAATAGCCGACGCCAACGCGCCATGGAAAAAGGCTCGAAATTCGGTCGTCAAGAGCAAGAAAAAATCTGGCAAAACGCAGAAGTCGATGCATTGTATTTACTTGCAGGCGCTGATGTTCGCGTGCCTGAACCCTATGGCATGCTAGATGGCGTATTATTAATGGAGTTGATCACCAAAGACGGCGAAGTCGCACCGCGCCTAGGCGATATCCAAATGACCGAAATGGAAGCGATCAGCAATTTTGCGATCGTTATGCAAGATGTTGTACGTATGCTTTGTGTTGGTACCGTGCATGGTGACTTATCTGAATTTAATGTATTGCTTGATGATTACGGTCCAGTGATTATTGACTTACCACAGGCAGTAAATGCAGCTGCCAACAATAATGCCAAATCTATGCTAATGCGCGATGTGCAAAATATGGTGACTTACTTTGGTCAATTTGATCCGTATTTACATGAAACTAAATTTGGACAAGAAATCTGGCATTTATTCGAAGAAGGTAAACTCAGACCTGATACGGTTTTGACGGGTGAATTTATCGATACAACTCCAGATGCAGATGTTGGTGCGGTACAAAGACAGATTAAAGAAGCCTATGAAGAAGAACAAAGACGTTTGGAACGTTTACGGGAGAATGAAGCTTAGATTAGGAGATTTTTAAGCTAGATATATCAAAAATTTAGCTAAATCCTTTGTTTCGACCCAGCATCGACATTTCTTTCCGGAAACGTAACGATATACTTTTTGGTGCCTAGGGCACTAAAAAAAGCAACACCCGCCTACTTTTACTCGTTAATTGCACTATTCTTAATTAAATAAATTTCTATCAAGAATGCTGCATAGATGAAAAAACAAGACATTCTAAAACATCAAGCATTGTTTCTAGACCAGAAACAAAGACA
>CALJIH010000041.1 GCA_937974135.1 uncultured Cocleimonas sp.
GTTCTCGTGGTTTAGCTGAAGGTGAAAAAATTCGTGCTGAAGCTGATCGTAAAGCAACCATCATCGAAGCTGATGCCTACCGTGAAGCTGAGAAAATTCGTGGTGACGGTGATGCAAAATCTGCTAAAACCTATGCAGATGCTTACGGTGCTGATGCTGAATTTTATGCTTTTTATAGAAGTCTTGGTGCCTATAAAAAATCATTAGGTGGCGGTGGAGATATCATGGTTGTCGAGCCTGATGCTGAATTCTTTAAGTATTTTAGAAATCAAGATGGAGATCAGAAACAGGCAAAGCCTGATTTCAATTAAGTTTAATCTCAACTTATAACTGGAAACCTTCATGGATTGGCAAGACTTAATCAATGCAGTTGCATTATTGCTTATCTTTGAAGGTTTACTGCCATTCGCAAGCCCAGGAAGTATTAAGAAGCTTTACCAAACCATGATGGAAACCCCCGAAAGTTCCTTGCGTATGTTTGGTTTGGCAAGTATTGTAGCGGGTCTTGCGTTGCTTTATCTAAGCTAGAAATTACATCTTTTATGAATATTATTGTTGAGTCCCTTGCAATGAAATCCTTTGTTGAGAGCTTTTCGCTATGAATACGTGGCTACTTCCTGATGGTATTACAGAATCATTACCAGAAGATGCTCTTAAACATGAAGCATTACGTCGCCAGTTATTAGATCTATATGCGACGTGGGGCTATCGTTTAGTCATGCCACCCATGGTTGAATATCTAGAATCATTGCGTGCGGGCATGGGTACTCAATTAGATTTGCAAACCTTTAAAATTACCGACCAACTAAATGGTCGTATGATGGGGATTCGAGCCGATATCACACCTCAAGTAGCCCGCATAGATGCACATCGAATTTCAAAAGGTGATGCCCAAGCAGCAGTTAATCGCTTGTGTTATATCGGTACGGTATTACGTACACGAAGCGCTCAACAAGGAGGGTCACGATCACCGGTTCAAGTAGGTGCTGAGATATTTGGTCATGCGGGTGTAGAAAGTGATTACGAAATTATCTCATTAATGCTGGCAACGCTTCACAGTGTGAAAATTACGGATATCGTTTTAGATATGGGCCACATAGGTGTTGCAAATGGACTTGCTGAACATGTTGGCTTAACTAAGTTGCAGCGAAATGATTACTTCAATATGTTAGCCAGAAAATCAATTCCTGAGATCAAGGTTTGGGTCGATGCTGAAAACATTGATGATGAAAATAGTCAAATGTTGATGCAATTACCTTTATTAAATGGTTCTTTGGATGTTATCGAGACAGCTCAAAATAAACTAAAAAGTGCTGGGAAAAAGGTCCAAGATGCATTATTACATTTAAAACAAATTGTGAAAATCGTAAGCGCTAATTTTCCAGAATTATCTTTGAATATTGATCTTGCAGAAATGCGCGGCTATTCGTATCACACTGGTATCTCATATTCCGCTTACGTACCAGGAAATGGTAATGCGATAGCTCACGGCGGTCGTTATGATGGTATCGGAGAAGCTTTTGGTAATAGTCGTCCAGCGATTGGTTTTAGCGCAGATTTGTCAGTTCTCTCTGGATTTGTGGAAGATAGTGAAATTACAAAAAATGCAATTCTTGCGCCTGCAAAAACAGATGAAAAACTCAGTGAGCTAATAAATTCATTGAGAAAAGAGGGCGAAATAGTGATACGCCAATTAAACGGCGAAGCCGATATCGCTGCATTGAATTGTAATCGTAAGCTTGAAAAATTGGGTGATGATTGGATTGTGGTTGAAGTTTAATTAAAACTCAATTGTTTAAACTATTAGACTTTTGAAGTAAGAATTTAGCAACAAGGAAAAGAGAAGATGGGTAAGAATGTAGTTGTGTTAGGTACACAATGGGGTGATGAAGGTAAAGGAAAAATCGTAGATCTTCTCACTGAAGATGCCTCAGCGGTAGTACGTTTTCAAGGTGGACACAATGCGGGCCATACATTAGTCATTGACGGAAAAAAGACCGTACTACATCTCATTCCATCTGGTGTTTTACGTGAGGGTGTTGAATGCATTATCGGCAATGGTGTGGTTTTAGCTCCCGATGCATTGCTAAAAGAAATTAATATGCTTGAAGCCGAAGGCGTGCCTGTCATGGAGCGTTTAAAGTTATCTGAAGCTTGTCATTTAATTCTTCCATATCACGTGGCACTCGATCAGGCGCGTGAAGTTGCGCGTGGCAATAAAGCGATTGGCACCACTGGGCGTGGAATTGGTCCTGCGTATGAAGACAAGGTTTCTCGTCGAGGTTTACGTCTAGGAGATTTATTAGACACTGAACGTTTCAAAGAAAAACTCAAAGAAGTGATGGAATATCATAACCATGCACTAAAGCATTACTACAAAGCTGAAGAAGTGAGTTATGAAAGCGTTTTAGAAGAAAGCCTAATCATGGCTGAAAAACTACGCCCAATGATTATCGATGTACCCAATACGCTTCACGTTCTCGCAAAAGAAGGCAAGAACATCATGTTCGAAGGTGCGCAAGGTACATTGCTTGATATTGATCATGGAACCTATCCCTATGTTACCTCATCAAGTACATCAGCGGGTGGCGTGAGTACTGGTTCAGGGGTTGGCCCTAAGAATCTAGATTATATTCTAGGTATTACAAAAGCTTACACAACGCGTGTAGGTTCTGGTCCATTCACCACTGAGTTATTCGATGATGTGGGTAAACACATCGCTAAAGTGGGTGCTGAAATTGGTGCAAGTACAGGCCGTGATAGACGTTGTGGTTGGCTTGATGCAGTCTCACTGCGTCGTTCATTACAAATAAACAGTATCACAGGTTTATGTGTAACAAAGATGGATGTGATGGATGAGCTTGAAACCATCAAAATCTGTGTGGCGTATGAATTAGATGGTGTACAGATGGACGTGCCACCAATCAATACCACAGAGTTTGCTCGTTGCACACCAGTGTATGAAGAGTTACCAGGTTGGCAGAGCCAAACATTTGGTGCGACAAAATATGAAGATCTTCCTGAAAAAGCAAAGTCTTATTTAAAGCGTATGGAAGAACTACTAGAAACTCCGATTGATATTATTTCGACGGGTCCAGATCGTGATCATACGATGATCCTTCGTAACCCCTATTCTGTTTAATCATTCAAAGCATTCATCTTTTACCGTAGCTCAGCGTTATCTTCGTGCTCGAATGGTCACATACTATTGTATGCTCACATTCTGCGCGCGTAGATGCCTTGATCTACAGCAAAATATAAACGCTTTGAAAGATTAAAATTTAATAGAATATTATTTTTGTAAAAATGCGTTTAGATAAATTAATTGCTACATCAACTGCTTTTAGTCGCGCCCAAGCGAAGGGAATCATTCGTGGCGGTAAGATTACGGTTAATGGTGAGATCGCTAAAAGTGGGTCTATGAAGCTCGATGATGATGCCATTGTTGAATACATGGGTGTACCCATCAAAAAGCCTGAGCCACAGTTTATTATGTTTAATAAACCTGCTGGTGTTGTTTGCGCAAATGTTGACGAAGATCACGAAACCGTTTTCGATAAACTATTTTTACCGAGAATGGATACTTTACACATCGCAGGGCGTTTAGATATTGATACCACCGGCTTGGTATTAATCACAGATGATGGACAGTGGTCGCATAAAATTACCTCACCTAAACACCAACATGAAAAAACCTACATTGTTGACTTAGATTCTGAAATCACCGAAAAGCAGATCCGTATTTTGTCGGAAGGTGTACAACTCAAAAACGAAGTTAATCGATCATTACCAGCAAAAGTTGAAGTAGTTTCAAATTTAAAAATAAAATTGACGATTACCGAAGGCAAATACCATCAAGTCAAGCGTATGCTGGCTGCGGTAGGCAATCATGTCGTGAAATTACATCGAGAAAGTGTTGGGAAGATACAACTAGATGCAAATCTCAAAGCAGGAGAATGGCGCAAGTTAACAGAAGAAGAAATCAATCTAGATTAAGACTAAAACTGCCTAAAAGTAGGGGGGTGTCTTTTTATATTCCTATTCGTCTTCAAACTTGTTTGGAATATCAAAAAAGATTAAACTCCTGCCTCCTCGGAAAACTGAATACGGAGAGTTGTCTGAGTGGCTTAAGGAGCACGCTTGGAAAGCGTGTGTAGGTTTATAGCCTACCGAGGGTTCGAATCCCTCACTCTCCGCCAAACACTTAAAAGCCCATTCGCAGAATGGGCTTTTAAGTGTTTGGTTGATTGTGAAGCATGAGAAGCCTCGCAGGGTTCGAGCCGGAGCGTAGCGGAGACAAGCGACCGTAGGGGAGCTAATCCCGCTGAATTATTTCAGCCTAAGTTGAATGATTTTGAGAGCCAAACCTATTCAAATGATAGTTTTAGTTTCGAACGTTATGATGCAATTTAGATTTTCAGATACAATAACATTTAAACTTACTGCGATCACAGGCTTATGAACAGCACTAATCAAGAATTGTTAAATTACGTTCCATCCGACAATCTTCTAAAAGACAAAGTCATCCTAGTTACTGGTGCTGGCGCAGGAATCGGTCGTGTAATTGCTCTAGCTTACGCCCGTTTTGGCGCAACAGTTGTTCTATTAGGTAAAAAACTCAAAGAACTTGAAGTGGTTTATGATGAAATCGAAGCGGCTGGATATCCTGAGCCTGCTATTTATCCTCTGAATATGGAAGGTGCGAATGCCAAAGACTATCAAGATATGGCTGC
>CALJIH010000042.1 GCA_937974135.1 uncultured Cocleimonas sp.
GCTCCTGTATTTATCGAATTGATATCTTTATCGATATTAACCACTTGCCAATGCCACCAACCGCTTCCTGTTGGTGCATCTGGATCATAAGCCATAATCGCGAAAGCTTCAGTTCCTTCAGGAGCACCACGCCATGACAATTGTGGTGATTTATCACCCCCTTCGCAACCAAAACCCGTAAATTCGTGAGCCTTACTCATGAATTCTCCTTGTTTGATATCTGTACTCGAAACGGTAAAAGTGCTTGCAATAGTCGGTGCTGCAAGAAATAAAGATGATGCTAATAATAAGATGTTTGTTAACTTTTTCATGATGGCCTCTTTGTGTCGTTGATTAAAGAAAACATACTTTATCTTTATCAATCACGAATAATTAGCCACAAAACATCCATCATTTCGCCCTAATCGGGCATTCTTGTCTTTCTTAAATTAGACGGGGTTATTCCAAAGCGAAGTTTAAAGCGATCTGTAAAACGTGACTGCGATTGATAACCACATTCATCCGCAATCAACCCGATGGGTTTATTGGTTGTTTGAATTAGATGTAAACCATGACCCAGTTTTATTTGATCTTTAACATCTTGAAGGCTTGTTCCTTCTGCTTTTAATTTTCGACGTAAGGTTGATTCACTCATAGCAAGTTGTTCACAAAAAGTGTCTGTGTGGATATCTTCACTTAATTTAGATCGAATGATTGGGTGTAAGCGATCCGCCACACTGGTAGTTTTTAACAATGAATGAATATCATAGCCAAGATGATAAAGGGTATGCAAAAGTTCGCGTTTACGTAATGACCATATTTCCTTCGGCGCAAATGCAGACCATTCTAAAAACTGTTCTAGGGTCTTATCTAATATTTGGTCTATTTCACCCATACAATATTCTTGGGGTTTTTTGGGTTTTGTAGATGTAGTCTGAATTGTATTGAAATCTTCATTATCAAAATCAATCAATACGGCAAAATACTCATGAGCTTGAGGAATATTGCGCATATTGATGGTCGGACTGTTTGATAAAAACACAAAATTACCTGAAGGGCAGACTATCTCAGAGTCATTACCCAGATTTTTTTCACCATCCAAAACGAAAATTAAAAGGGGCTTTGTGATCGGAACATTAAGAATGTTCTGCACTTTTACCGAGCTGTAGACTGAGAAAGGTAGTACTTCGTTTGTATCAATAATGTTTTTTGCGAGCGGTATTAAATGATTCATTGAATTAAAGAATTAATAATATTATTCAGGACTGTGACAGACCGCTTCAATATTATGTCCATCAGGATCAATGACAAAAGCACCATAATAATCTGGGTGATAAATCTCTCGAATGCCTGGTTTACCATTACAGGTAGCACCGGCTGCAATAGCGGCAGTATAAAATGCATCGACTTGAGGTCGAGTTTCAGCATTAAAGGCTATATGCATTGGCGCATGCGCACTGCCATCAACTTCCTCGCCAAACCATAACTCGCCTTTTTGAGTGCCTATGGGACCAAAACCCACCCAGCCTTCTACCTCCAAAACGCAGGTGATATTCAATGGAGCCAGTGTTTTACTGTAAAAAGACTTACTTTTTTGGACATTGGAAACAGCAAAACCTAAGTGATCGATTATCATTGTATGATCTCAATTAACAAAGACACCCCCCTACTTTTTAACGAATTTACTTAGACTTAGACTCTTTTAGTAGGGCATAAATAAAAATGAAGCAAGATATGAAGAAAATAATGCCACCTGTAAGACTTATTGGGTCTCCAGCTTTGGCGCTTGAGGCAATAAAAAAGACAGCTGACAATACAAATAATATCCAGCCTAGCAGTTGTAGTTTTATATTATTAGACATAAGAATATCGTTAAAACAGCTATTTTAACTGTCCCTCTAAAATCTCTTTTACACCGGGTTTATTTTCAAAAATTTCTTCTTCTGTAAGCCCATCTAACTCATGCGGAAACACTAGCCAGTCATCCGTTTCATACAAGTAATAATCAGGGACTCTTTCAGTTGCATTGTTATTAGGTTTATACCATGGCGTAGCAACGCGAATATCTTTGGGAGTATTACGCCGCGACTTCGCGTGTAAAGTTTCGAAAATAGCTTCAATACTTCTACCAGAGTCAAATACATCGTCCACCAACAGGAGTTGATCATCATAGTTAATATTAGTGATGATGTAATCCAGTCCATGAACTTTGACTGTTTTTTGTTGCTTGGCGATGCCCGCATAAGATGATGTGCGGATCGCAATATGGTCTGAAGGTGAATTTAGGTAGGATAAAATTTCTTGTACTGCGATACCTACGGGGGTACCACCTCGCCAAACACCCACAATAAAATCAGGGCGAAAACCGCTTTCAAATACTTTGACACCTAAACGATATGAATCGAGTAATAAATCATCCGCGCTTAAATAGGTTTTTTTCATTGAATATCCATCATCAGTAAAGAGAATAGGCTTTAACTAAAGTAATAGCAGGCATAGAGAATCAGCTGCACACATATAAGGGCATAAATACCAGCAACAATATCGTCAATCATGATACCTAAACCACCCTCTACCTTCTTATCTAGGACAATTATTGGCCATGGTTTCCAGATGTCGAATAATCTAAATAAAGCAAAACCTATCACTATCCATTCCCATCCTTCAGGAGCAGCAATCATGGTGATAAAAAAGCCAGCGAACTCATCCCAAACGATGCCACCATGATCGTGCACACCCAATAATTTGGAAGATTTATCACAAATCCAAACACCCACTATGCACACCAGAGCGACTATCACTAAGTATGGGATCAAACTCAGTTGCATCAATAATAAATACAAAGGGACCGCCATCAATGTGCCAAAGGTTCCAGGTGCAATAGGCACTAATCCACTACCAAAACCAAAGGCTAAAAAATGCACAGGATGTGTCATTACCTTGCGATTTAGATTATCAATGTTGGGGGTTTTATCACTCATAAAAAATGATTATAGCCGTTCATTTCCAAAGCGTTATTATTTAAATCAACAATCTTGTTTTTATTTGTGATGGTGCCAATACATGTGAATTTATAATCACTTTTCATACTTGATTCTAAAAACTGAGATTCACTATTTTCTGGAATAGTGAATAGCAATTCATAATCATCTCCACCAGTTAACGCGAAGCCTAAAGCCTGCTCAGTATCGATACTTTCTAGTGCGTTAGATAGTGGAAGTTGAGAAAGATCTAATGCTGCACCAAGATTATCTGTAATTAGCTTAATTCTAGATTGATCTAAGATATGTGACAAATCTTGCAAAAGACCATCTGATACATCGATGCAAGCACTAGCAAAGGTTTTTATCAATTCGCTTTCAGGGATTCGAGGAGTGGGTCGGTTTAGTCGTTGTTTACAAAATTCAGCTTCTTGTTTTGCTAAATCGAATCCTTTTTGTATCGATACTAAGCCTGCGGCAGCATCCCCTAAAGTACCAGTAACGTAAATTTTATCGCCCGGTGTTGCTCCGTCTCGATACAGCGCCTTACCGTTTTCAACCGAACCCATCACTTGGATACTAATAGCTAAAGGTCCTCGGGTGGTATCTCCTCCGACCAATGCAATATCAAATGCCTGTGCCAGACTTTTTAAGCCTTGGCTAAATTCACTGAGCCAATCATGATCGATTTCTGGCAGGGTCAGCGCCAAGGTAAACCATTCTGGTTTTGACCCCATCGCAGCAAGATCGCTCAAATTCACTGCCAGCGCTTTATAGCCAATATCATAAGGCGCAGTATTTTCAGGAAAATGAACACCTGGCACCAAGGTATCTATGGAAGTTACTAATTGTTGATTAGGTTTTAAAGAGAGGACTGCCGCGTCATCTCCAACACTTTTGACGATATTTTTGGAGGAAGTCTCTAAACCTTTCCAAGTAAAATAAGTGGCAATTAAGTCAAATTCACTCATTCTTGAAGGGTTTTATTATTCGCTAGGACGGAGCTTAGCCCCAACTTTGTCCAGAACACCATTAATAAACTTATGCGCCTGATCGGCACCAAACTTTTTGCTTAGATTAACCGCTTCGTTTACCGCTACTTTGTAGGGTACTTCAGCATGGTTCTTTAGTTCACAGGTTGCCATGCGCAATACGGCGCGTTCGATTTGATCTAAATGTTCAGCATCACGATCAAGAAATGGATTCAATTCAGCGTCTATCGCTTCAACGTTTTCGATCACTGTTTTACTTAGAGATTGAAAATAAGCCATATCTGCTTTTGTCATATCTTTGGATAGGTCTTTATCTTCCTGCAAACCAAGATAGATGTCTGCATAATCGTTTTGTGTCATTTGCCATTGATAAATCGCAATTACCGCAAGTTTACGCGCAACACGACGCTGAGAAATATATTGGCTTTTCTTATCTACTGGCATAGTTTGTTAAATCAGTGAGTTACAGAGTTTTTACAGAATATTTTGAAAAACTAATCAATCAGAATTACTTGAATTTACTCAACAATGATGACATTTCAATCGCTGTTACAGCTGCTTCTGCACCTTTATTACCCGATTTAGTACCTGCACGTTCAATCGCTTGTTCGATCGTATCAGTGGTCAAAATGCCATTTACAATGGGCAAGCCAGTATCTAAAGCAATGGTTGCTAAACCTTTAGCGGATGCATCGGCAACAATATCGAAGTGTGGAGTACTGCCACGAATCACAGCACCGAGAGCTATCACAGAATCATACTTACCAGTATTTGCCATCGCTTGTACCATAACTGGTAATTCAAAGGCACCCGGTACACGAACGATCTCGATATCTTTATCAGCAACGCCGTGTCGTTGTAAGGTGTCGACCGCACCTTCAACCAAGCTCTCTACAATAAATGAGTTAAAACGTGCCACAGCGACACCGAAGCGAGCTTTTTTGGGGTTGAAATCGCCTGCAAATTCTTTGATTGAACTCATAATATGATCCTTTTAATCTGTCCTACTACTGGCAAAAAGGCCTAAAAGTAGGCGGGTGTGCTTCGACTAGCTCAGCATTAATAATTCGACAAGTTCAACAGAACTGTCTTTTTTACTTAATAAACGGGTTTGAACCTTATTCGCCCACATATTCAACAATTTCTAGACCAAAACCAGCCAAACCATTGTATTGTCGCGGGGCACTCATAACGCGCATTTTTTGTACGCCAACATCGGATAAAATCTGCGCACCTATTCCAAATGTTTTAAATTGAGTACGACTCGAATCATCATATTCTGCTTGTTTCTCATGATTCTTATCCAGCTCTTTGAGACGATCTAAAAAACTACTCTGATCATTGGCGCTTAGTACCACGATCACGCCAGATTCTGCCTCTTCCATACGTGCCATAATATCACGAATCGGCCAAGCAACGCCCTCTTCTGTCAGCGATAACATATCGCACAGCGTATCCTCTACGTGCACGCGCACCAATACCGGGGTATCGGCATCGATTTTTCCTTTTACTAAAGCAAGATGATTGTTGGTATTGCTGGCAATATCGTCGTAAGCAATCACATTAAATTTACCGAATTCGGTATCTAATTCTACTTCGTGACAACGTTCAATGGTTTTTTCGGTTTCTACGCGATAACGAATTAAGTCTTCAATCGTGCCAATTTTAAGGTTATGTTTTTCTGCGATTTTAAACAGATCATCGCGGCGCGCCATAGAGCCGTCTTCATTCAAAATTTCAACAATCGCAGCAGCTGGCTCGTAGCCCGCTAAACGCGCCAAATCACAACCCGCTTCGGTATGCCCCGCGCGTGTTAAAACACCACCTGGCTGCGCCATTAGAGGGAATATATGACCAGGTTGCACAATGCTTTTAGGTGTGGCATCAGGTGCAACTGCAGCACGAATCGTTAACGCGCGATCATAAGCAGAGATACCTGTAGTAACACCTTCAGCTGCTTCGATTGATACCGTAAAGTTGGTACTGAATTCTTCGTTATTGAGTGCCACCATCAGTGGTAAGTCTAATTGCTTACAGCGCTCAGCGGTAATCGGCATACACACTAGGCCACGTCCGTAAGTTGCCATAAAGTTGATATCTTCGGTACGTACTTTTGACGCAACCATCAAGAAATCACCTTCGTTTTCACGGTCTTCATCATCAACGATTATGACCATTTTGCCTTCAGCTAATTCAACCAGAATCTCTTCAATGCTATTGAATGTAGGACTGTTACTCATTAAAGAACCTATTTTGCTTTATTGCCAAACCCGTTTTCATGCAAAAACGATTCTGTAATATTTGAAGAAATTGTCGCAGATTGAGCCATTTGCTCCATGCCACCTTGTTGGATTAATCGCTCTAAGTAACGAGCAATCACATCCACTTCAAGATTGATTTTAGTACCCGCTTGATACTGTCCAATTATCGTCTCTTGAATTGTATGTGGAACGATATTGATTTCGAAATGCACGCCGTCTACTCGATTTACGGTAAGGCTCACACCATCAATAGTAATACTGCCTTTGGCCGCAATATACTTGGCTAGATTATCGGGTGCTTTGATATTAAACCATTCGGAACGACCATCATTACGTCGCTTTACTACCTCACCTAAACCATCAACATGACCACTCACTATATGCCCACCCAAACGGGTTTCTAAAGTTAATGCTTTTTCAAGGTTTACTGTAGAACCTTCTGATAAATCTCCTAAAGAAGTTAAGGATAAGGTCTCTCGCGATACGTCTGCGGTAAACTCAGAATTGTTCAACGCTACAGCAGTTAAACACACACCGTTAACCGCAATACTATCACCCAGTTGCACATCAGACATATCCAATTTACCAGTATTCACCACCAATGCCATATCACCGCCTTTAGGCTGTAATTTGCTCAGTGTTCCAACGGCTTGGATGATTCCTGTAAACATGTGTGACAATCAATTCAAAAGGGTTGGGTATTATCTATCAGCTAGTAACAGATAGAAAGCCCTGAACGATGATTTTATATGCTTAGATCGGGGACAGCAGACTATTTATTGTTTATACAAATGCGGTGCTAAGGTGCGATTATATTGCCAACCTTGCCGACCTGCTTTTTTACCTAAAGCGGTGGGCTTATAGACCACTTTTTTTAAGATAGGTTTACGTGGTGGCGGACTTAATGTTTTATACACCTTTAATACGTTTTTCACATATTGCTTGGTTTCTTTATAGGGCGGAATACCTTTGTATTTATCCACCGCGCCCTCACCCGCATTATAAGATGCGATCACTTTTTTAAGATCGCCGTTAAAACGCGTCATCAAAAAACGTAAATACTTAGTACCGCCACGAATATTCTGCTGAGGCTTATAACTATCCCTTACTCCAAAACGTTTTGCCGTCGCAGGAATAAGTTGCATCAAACCCTGTGCATTTTTATGCGATTTAGCTTTCACTCGAAAACAAGATTCAGCGGTAATGATTGCTTTAATCAAGTTTCTATCAATACGATACTTACGCGATGATTGATTAATATACGCATTAAAAGGACTCGCTTTGTCATTGATTTTATTCGCATTCCATAAAATACAACTACCAGAACTTGAACGTCTCCGACTTTTAGAACGTTTACGTTTAGATCGAGAAAATGCTTTTTTATACGATGACTTCGCTGATTTTGCTTCAGCAACATTCGATAGACCATTTCCAACAGGCACACTACTTTGTGCCAGTGTTAAAAACAGCATTAATGCTATTGAATAGATAATTGATCGAATCATAAATGGAAGATCGAATGTGTATTAAAAAAACTTGTAGACTAAGTAACATAATAGATCAAAATGGTTTTAAAATGTTCAAACTCATTGTAATTATGTGTAAAAGACACCC
>CALJIH010000043.1 GCA_937974135.1 uncultured Cocleimonas sp.
TTTTTAATAAACTAAAAAAGACACCCCCCTACTTTTCATTGTTTTTAGATGAGATTTACGAATTTGCTTGTTAATACACAAATATTGGTCATTTAAAATGTATTATGTGATTTCCATTTAAGGTTTAAATCTAGCTGAAATAATCTCAAAAAAAGTGGCGAGTCGTTAAAATCCTCGGTATCCTCTCATTCCCCTAACTATTTTGTGCTACTTACTGGATTTTTAGTATCACAACCTTTCTATGCAAGAACAATATAATCATCAAACGATCGAACCCGCAGTGCAAGAAATGTGGGAAAAAGAAAAACTATTCGAAGTTACAGAAGATCCCGATAAAGAAAAGTTTTACTGTCTATCAATGTTTCCATATCCCAGTGGTAAGTTACACATGGGTCATGTGCGTAACTATACGATTGGTGATGTGATATCCCGTTTCCAGCGCATGCAAGGCAAGAATGTTCTACAACCCATGGGTTGGGATGCATTCGGGCTACCTGCAGAAAATGCAGCCATAAAAAACAATGTTCCTCCAGCTGCGTGGACTGATAGCAATGTTGCGGAAATGGGCGCACAACTCAAAACTATGGGCTTTGCTTACGATTGGTCACGCGAATTAGCGACGTGTAAGCCAGATTATTATCGTTGGGAGCAATGGTTCTTTCTACGTTTACTCGAAAAAGGCTTGGTATATCGCAAAAAAGCCACGGTCAATTGGGACCCGGTGGATAATACGGTGCTTGCGAATGAGCAAGTAGTAGACGGACGCGGTTGGCGCTCGGGCGCAGTTGTTGAACAGCGTGAAATCGATCAGTGGTTCCTAAAAATTACTGCTTATGCAGATGAGTTGCTTGAGGACGTGCGCCAGCTAGAAAACTGGCCACAACAAGTTCGTACTATGCAAGAAAACTGGATAGGACGATCAGAAGGTGTCGAGTTATCGTTTACCTTAGAAGAATCTGATGAAGAGTTGTCAGTATTTACTACCCGCCCAGATACGCTGATGGGTGTCACTTATCTGGCAGTAGCTCCACAACACAGTTTGGCAGAGCGTGCGGCTGTATCTAATCCCGATCTCGCAGCGTTCATTGAAGAATGTAAAAACATGAAAACCAGCGAAGCTGATATGGCTACGATGGAGAAAAAAGGCTTTGATACAGGTTTCTTGGCTGTGCATCCAATTACCGGAGAATCTGTGCCAGTTTGGGTCGCTAATTTTGTCCTCATGAGTTATGGCTCTGGTGCAGTGATGTCAGTACCTGCGCACGATGATCGTGATTGGGAGTTTGCCAAGAAATACCAATTGGAAATCAAACAAGTAGTAACTTCTGCAAACGATACAGTCGCTAATGAAATTAATATAGAGGAAGGTGCGTATACAGAAAAAGGTGTTCTCATTAACTCAGGTGAATTTGACGGACTAACTTCACTAGAAGCAATTGATGCGATTGCAAATTTCCTACAAGAAGCCGAATCTGGTCGTAAGATGATTAATTATCGCTTACGTGATTGGGGCGTATCTCGCCAACGTTATTGGGGTTGTCCTATTCCAATTATCTACTGCGATGATTGTGGTGCAGTAGCTGTTCCTGATGAAGATTTACCTGTTGAGTTACCCACAGATATTGTATTTGATGTAAGCGGCGCTTCACCGATTAAAAACATGCCTGAATTCTACGAGACTACTTGTCCAAGTTGCGGTAAGAGTGCGACTCGTGAAACCGATACTTTTGATACTTTCTTCGAATCATCTTGGTATTACGCGCGTTATACGGGTCCAGATAATGATGAATCAATGCTCGATGAGCGTGCTGATTATTGGCTGCCGGTTGATCAATATGTCGGAGGCATCGAACACGCCGTATTGCATCTGTTATATGCACGTTTCTTCAATAAACTCATGCGCGATGAAGGTTTAGTCGAGTGTGATGAGCCATTTACCAATTTGTTAACCCAAGGCATGGTATTGGCAGATACGTTTTACGTTGAAGATGAAAAGGGCGGTCAAGAATGGATTGCTCCTAAAGATGTAACCATTGAGCGTACTGAAAAAGGCAAGATTACGAGTATTAAAGACGATCAAGGTCGTGATGTGATTGGTTCTGGCATGAGTAAAATGTCCAAATCAAAAAATAACGGTGTTGATCCTCAAGAACTTATCGAAAAGTATGGAGCAGATACCCTTCGGGTATTTTCTATGTTTGCTGCACCGCCAGACCAAAGCATGGAATGGTCTGATTCTGGTGTTGAAGGTGCGAATCGATTCATTAAGCGTTTATGGCGCCAAGTTTATGTACACCTTGAAAACCGACCGCTTGAAGAACTTGATGTAGATAGTTTAATTGATGCGCAGTTAGATATGCGTCGTAAAGCACACGCAACCTTACAAAAAGTTAGCGATGATATGTCTCGTCGCTATACCTTTAATACCGCAATTGCAGCGAATATGGAATTATTAAACGATTTGTTTAAGTTTCACGAAGATAGCCAGCAATCACGCGCGGTTCGCCAAGAAGCGCTCGAGCTTATCATACTGATGCTTTCTCCAATTATGCCGCATGTATGCCAAGAGTTATGGCAGATGCTGGGACACGATACGGCAGTCATGGATGAATCATGGCCTGAGGTTGATGAAGCCGCGTTAGTGCAATCTAAGATTCAAATGATGATTCAAATCAACGGCAAGCTTCGTGGTAAAATAGACGTAGCTGTGGATGCCGATGATGATGATGTTAAAAAGCTTGCTTTAGAAAATGAAAATGCGAAAAACTTTTTAGAAGATGTTACGGTTAGAAAAGTGATCGTTGTGAAAGGTCGACTCATCAACATTGTTGCTAATTAATTTCTAGAGTGTAAAACACAAATTAGAAAACTATGAGCAGAAAATTTACACTATTAAGCGTTGTTTTATTGTTACTGCTCATCCAAGCATGCAGTGGAAATGGTTTTCACTTGCGAAAAAGTGTCGAATTAACACCTCAGTTTTCTTCAACGTATCTAAAAGGATTGTCTTCTAAAAATGAGTTTAGTAAAACTTTTACAGATGCTTTAACTGAAGCAGGTGGAAGTGTTGTTGAATCTTCAGATCAATCTAAGGTTGTAGTTAATTTTTCTAGATTTGAAGAAGGACGACGCGTGATTGCATACACAAGTGATCGACGTGCTAGGGAATATTTAGTGTTCTTGAAAGTTGAGTATTCCATTCAAAATAATAATAACAAATCAGTTTCAGTACCAAAACATCGTCTCAATATTGATCGTTCTTATTTATATGATCCAGATTTTGCATTGGGTAAATCTGAAGAGGAAAAGCGAGTAAAACAAACGCTTTATGAAGAAGTTACACGTTTAATTCTGCTTCGACTAAAATACAGTCAATAAATAAATTGTTAACTTGATACTCACTTTTAGTGTTTGTATCAATTGCATTCAATAGAGGCGTTAATCGCGTTAACAGGAATAGTTGATAGGGTTATGGTTGCTTAAAACCGCACAAAAGTAGGGGGGTGTCTTTTCAATAATAAATAAAGCCCCACGACTGAGCATATATTCAAGGAGTAAAACGTCAAAATAAATATCACATATTATTTAGTTATGATTATTGCTGTTTGCTTTTCAACAATAGCAAAGGCTGATATTGGTTTTGAAAATTGGAAAAAATCGCTACGTCAACAAGCATTAGTTGAGGGTATTTTACCGAGGGTGTTTGATCAAGCTTTAGAGAATGTAAGTCTAGATCCTCAAGTGATTAAATTTGATGGCAGTCAACCCGAATTCACACGTAACGTTTGGGATTACATTGATAATGCCACTTCTATTGCCAGAATAAACAAGGGTAAGGATTTAATAAAGCAGCATCGCGGCTTATTTGATGAAATAGAAAAGCGTTACGGCGTACAACGAGAAATCATTACGGCTATTTGGGCAATGGAGAGCGACTTTGGCAGAAATTATGGCAACAAGTACGTACTGCAATCTCTAGCTACTTTGGCTTACGCAAGTAGTTCACAAAAACGCATGGATTTTGCTTTAAGCGAACTAATTCTCACACTAAAAATTATCCAAACAAAAAAAATGGATAGCCAAAACCTCATTGGTTCTTGGGCGGGAGCCATGGGGCAACCTCAGTTCATGCCAAGTTCGTATCTAAAATACGGCGTTGATTATAATCGTGATGGTAAAGTTGACTTGTGGCAAACGCTACCTGATATATTTGCTTCGATAGCTAATTTTTTAGCTGAATCAGGATGGCGCCCCGGCGAACACTGGGGGGAAGAAGTAACATTGCCCGGGCAATTTGACTGGCGTTTAAACAGCCCTGCTTATCAGTTGCGCTATCAACAATGGCAAGAAATAGGTTTGAATAAAATTAATAATAAACAATACGCTTTTCCGCAAAGGTTAGCTTCATTGTTTATCCCAGCAGGAAAAAAAGGACCAGTTTTTTTAATCACACATAATTTTTCTGTGATTAAGCGCTACAATCAGTCTAGTAGTTATGCATTAGCGGTAGCTCAGCTGAGTAACTTGTTTGGCTTGGGGGATAAAATAAGAGGTCAATGGCCTATTCAGGATAAGGCTTTGAGTATTATTCAAGTGAAACAGATGCAAAGCTTACTTAATCAATATGGCCATAATGTTGGTGAAATAGATGGGAAAATAGGGACAAAAACGAGAGAGGCAATTCGCACGTGGCAACTAGAAAATGGTTATTCTGGTGATGGGTATGCTAATCTTAAACTATTAACTCTGCTCAAAGAAAATTCGAGTAAGTAAAATTAGCATTAAGCTAAGTTAAAAATAAATCATTCACATAATTTGATTAGGTGTTTGAGGGAGATACATTGAAAAAAATAGTAATGATCGTTTTGCTAGCGATTATCTCGACATCGTGTATGGCAAAAACAAAAGTCTATGGGGAATTACATACATCCTATAATAAAGTTTTTGCTGTAGGGGCTAAATCAAGAGATAACTTCGACTTGAATAATTCTTTCATTGGAGTGAAAAGTTCTACAGAAATAAAAAAAGATATCAGCTTTATCTATCAATTTGTTTGGGGAATTGACACCAGTGGTTATGAAGATTCAACAAGCCCTGATTTTGATAATAGAAATCAAGTCATAGGTTTAGCAAGTCCATCTGGAGCTGTTGTTGTTGGACGTTTTGATACCCCTTTTAAGAAAGTGGGTGAAAAAGCAGATTTGTTTTGGCATTCACAACTGGGTCAAAATAGAAATATTACGAATGCAAGAAATTGGGATCTGCGAGCAGATAAAATAATCGCAATACAATCTCCGATTAAAAACGGCTTTCAGGGCAGTATCGCCTATGCCTCTGACATCTCCGATACTTCACGTATTACTCCAAATGGTAAAGCTATAAGTCTGAATGGTTTTTATAAAAAAGGAAAAGTAGTATATGGTGCGGCTTATGAGCATCATGACCTTAAAAACGTATCTGCGAAAACCAATGCTTTGCGTTTCAGTGCTACATTTAAAGATGGGCCATTAAAAATGGTTGGCTTTTATCAGCAAGAAGATAACGATACATCAAACACAGGTGAACCAGATGCCTCAGTTTTTGGAGTTGGCCTTGCTTACAGAAAAGGAAAAGGTACTTTTAAAGCTCAGGTATATCATCGTGATTCAGATAACAGTAACAATACAGACCTAATAGCCATTGGTTACGATTACAATCTGTTAAGAAAACTGGATATTTACGCTCAGGCTGCCCAGATAAACAATGCGCTAAGTATAGGTGGTGAAGATTTCGATGGAGGTACATCAAATTCTTCTAGGTTACATGGTGTATCTTTAGGTGTTCGCTTTAGGTTTTAAAAGATTTATTTTTAATACTAATTGTCATGACTAGGGCGTCATGACACATTAAAAGTATTTTATATTTATTTAGTGTAACTTGAACCCTACTTAGCGTACTTTCTAAGGCGTAGAGCTACATTTGATGGATCTATTCCTCGCCTAATCTTGAGGCTAACTGAAGTTGGACTCTTCGAGAGCTTTTCTGTAATAATTTCTCTATCTTGTCTTCTTAGTTGGTTTAGACCTATGAGATCTCTTTGAATATTACCCTTGATATTTACCGAAGGATCTTTGACCAAGAAAAAGCCTTTAGATGCTTTGCCTACAACCATTCCAGAAAAATTAATATTAATTTTTGTACCGACACAGATTTTTTCAATTAAATCTGCAGCAGCTTGACTGCCGCTGTCAGGTCCATGCTTTATACACTCTTCTGATAGCACACTTATAATTTCATTATTGATAACTACGTTTTCTGCATTTAACGCAGCATTAAAGTAACTCTCATCTTCACGAGCTTGGTTCTGTTGTTGATACTGCTGAGTTTGCACTGCTGGAGCTTGATAAGTTTGGGTTTGTTGGCCTGAAGTCTGAGCAGGTCCTGCACAAAGCTGCACTACCTGTGCATTGGTAAAACCGCGCTGTAAATAATAATCGATATCAGATTTACTACAGCTATTTGCTAATGCGATTGAATTTGGGAATATGCTCAATATTGAAACAGCGGATAAAGCTAACATTGGTAAAACAATGTTTTTAGATGACATCTTTAATAAAAGTGATGACTGTGCTTGTGACTGTAATTTTGACAAAAATGCCATAAAAATCTCCGATTTAATTTATATTAGCTTTTTATAGTGGTTTAAATTAGTCAAAATTATAGCGAATAAAGTTCCATTAGGTTTATCTATTCTTAAATTATTAGCTTAATTTTATATCAATCATTAATTGATCAGATACTTCTTCCAAGCAATCTTCAACATCGTCGGCACTTACATTATCAGGAAGTCCTAATCTCAGGTCTGCACAAAATAGCATTCCTCCAGCCATACTCGCTTCCTTTACAGTGCTATCAAGTTCTTCGATATTGACATTTAACTTCGCCAGTACTTCAGTGACATCATTAATGATGCCAATACGATCTTGACACAAAATTTCAACATTCAGTACTTTCGTTGTTTCTGGTGATTCAGTAGTGTTAGAAGTTTCGATGAGTATTTTTAAATCATTTGTTTCTAGTTTATCTAGCTCAGCGGTTAGTGCTTCAATATTACTCTCTGGTATTGATACCTGTAAGATACCTGCAAATTTTCCTGCCAGATGTGCCATGCGGCTCTCGCTCCAACTCGCTTTATGTTTTCCTAGAGCTTCCGATAGAGAATTAACCAAACCTGGCTCATCATTTCCTAAAATGGTAATAATTAATGCAACTTGCATATTGTTTCTCCTAAATAATCACTTAATTATTTGATTTTTAAAAACCGCATAAAAGTAGGGGGGTGTACTTCGACAGGCTCAGCATAAATATTCGACATACTACGACCAAGCACAGTACGAGTGCTCAACAAAACAGCCT
The DNA here is from genome assembly GCA_937974135.1 of uncultured Cocleimonas sp. Classification (GTDB taxonomy): domain Bacteria; phylum Pseudomonadota; class Gammaproteobacteria; order Thiotrichales; family Thiotrichaceae; genus Cocleimonas. The sequence continues at coordinate 7,396 of CALJIH010000043.1, forward strand.
TTTCAATTCAAGTTACTTTAAGTATAGGTTTTTTACACATCGGATGTATTAAAAACAGCTGTCTTAATTGAGACGCATTCATCAATAGTGGTAGATATAGTGCATTTGTGTGATGCACGTTCTACTGAGCTAATGCGTTTTTCAGGGAGTTCAGGCCAATGAATATTCATCTTGATTTGATTGATGCGTGTCGGATCTTCAATAAAATCCCATGTCATATGCGTCACGATATTCTCGGTCGTTATCTCCATTCGCATAGCGTATTGTTCGAGCACTGCAAAAGTACAGCGTGCCAATGAAGTTACAAACATTGCGATAGCAGAATATCGAGTCGCATCATTCTCTAATGTGACATTTAAATTTTCTGAATTGAAACGAGACAGTCTCAATTCAGTCTGGCCTAATACTTGGATATTCATAAATTTTCTATTTGATTCGGTTAATTTTTAAAGTGCTTTGACGGCCTCTAGTACCTCAGCTGCATGGCCTTTCACTTTTACCTTATCCCAGTGTTCTCTCAAAATGCCATCTTTGTCGATCAAAAAGGTGCTTCTTACGATGCCCATGTACTCCTTGCCATACATTTTCTTCAGCTGCCAAACATTAAAATGTTCACAGACTCCCTTGCCTTCATTACTATCTTCATCTGAGATTAATTCAAAAGTGAACCCTTGCTTTGCCTTGAAGTTATCATGACGTTTCATACTGTCTTTAGAAACACCAAAAATCTCAGTATCATGCGCTTTGAATTCGTCATGTAAGTCACGAAAATCTTGCCCTTCGGTTGTACAACCGGGTGTGCTGTCTTTTGGGTAAAAATAAATAACCAGATTAGACTTTCCTTTAAAATCAGAAAGTTTGAAGTGCACATCTGATGTAGCTGGCGCTTCAAAATCTGCTACAGCATCTCCAATATTCAGTGATTTAGAATCTGACATAATTTTTCCTCTTTATTGAATACGATGCATTATTCTAGTGTAATAAATAAATTCCATTAAGTTAAAAACACACAAACTTAAAATTTGTTTTAAAATCTGATTGTTAGCATTTGTTAATATTTCAAAAACCCTTAAAAGTAGGGGGGTGTCTTTTTTTTTAAGTAATTTAAATCTATTTTGTTGCGGAGAATCAAATATATGACTAATAAAACACGTTGTAGCTGGGCAGAAGGTAATCAATTAGAAAAAGATTATCATGATAATGAATGGGGCATACCAGTGCATGACGATAAAGTTTTATTTGAGTTTTTAATTTTAGAAGGCGCGCAAGCTGGCTTGAGTTGGTCGACCATTTTGAACAAACGCGAAGGCTATCGAAAAGCCTTGGATAATTTTGATTACAAAAAAATTGCCAAATACGATGATGCAAAAATAGCAGAGTTGTTGGATAACCCTGGAATCGTCAGGAATAAACTCAAAGTAAATTCCACTGTTACAAATGCCAAAGCATTTCTTGAGGTACAAAAAGAGTTTGGTAGCTTTGATGCTTACATATGGCAATTTGTAGGCGGGAAACCCATTATTAATAAAAGAAAAACGGCTGCCGATGTGCCTGTTAGTACACCAGAGTCTGATGCAATGAGTAAAGATTTAAAAAAACGCGGATTTAAATTTATTGGTACCACAATTTGCTATGCTTATATTCAAGCAATGGGAATGGTAAATGATCATACCGTCGATTGTTTTTGTTATTCTCAATAGTAATATGAGCGTTCAGTC
>CALJIH010000044.1 GCA_937974135.1 uncultured Cocleimonas sp.
AATAATTTCTTTATTTATATATTTTTGATAAATGAACGATGTGTTGCTTAATTTTCTCTCGAAGTTCTTGAGGTGCGATAACCTCAACTTGATCACCATACTTTAGGATATCACCAATTAATTCTAAATCACTGCTGTAAGGAATTTCTAATTGATAACTACCATCAGCTAACCAAGTTTCATTTTGATCAGGATGCCATACCTCTTCAGATACCCATTGGGATCGATGAGATGTAAATTTAAGCGTAGCCCAGTTTTTTATCTCTCCACCAAAAATACCAAACGTTTTTGTGTAATGATCATCTAACTGTCGGTTACTTACATTCATTATTTGGTGTTCTGAATTAGGTTTCAAAATCATTAACTTTTCAATGCGTTCTATTGAAAACGTCCTGAGATCATTTTTCTCATGACACCAAGCATCTAGATACCAATTATCACGATAATGGGTTAAACGTTGTGGTGAGAGTATGCGTGATGTTGATGAAGAGACAGATGACCTTGATGCATAAGCAATAGAAATTAACCTTCGCTGTAAAACAGCTCGTGTAATTTGACTGAGGTTCTTATTCTCGCTCTTTCGCTTACCGATATTAATCATCCGTATGCGTTTTTCTTGCAATGATTGGTCAACAGAAAAATTGCCTTTAATTTTATTTAAATGATGTTTAATACTTTGCAAATCATCTTTTAAAAAGCCTGGTTCTAATTCATCAATGATTTGATCAACGAGTAAGATGGCACTAATTTCTTGGCTGGTAAATAAATGACTGGGGAGTTCAATATCATCATTATCATGCACTAATTGATAACCTTTATATTCACGCACATACTCAATTTTTTGACCATAAGTATCTCGAAGCTCAGTCAAATATCGCTCTACTGTTGCTGCTGAGCATTCTAATTTTTCTTGTAATTTAAGCTTGGATATTGGATACCGTGCTTCTTTGAGAAGCTTAAACAAAAGATTTACTGATTCAAACTTAGCCATACACAGATATTAGCTGATGAAGAAACAATCACACAGAAAAACAATCAGAATTAATCAAGTACTAAACTACTTTAATACAGGTTTGAAGATACTAAGAAAATAGAGATGGGATTTTAGAAAAAATATAGGTAGCACTAACAAAACATACGACAGATATAAACATCAACTGTAATAAACGTAACTTGTTATCTAATATTGATGAAAAATCTGAAATTTGCGCAGTACCCACACTTCGTACCTTTACCGAAGGTACTGAAATTTTTTGTTTGCGCATTGAACCCCGTGGGTGCTTTTTATTAAACTCAGTGAAGTCTACGATGACAGAATCATTCAGTTTTTTGGAGGCTAGCTCACTAATTAACGGCAACTCGCGATGATAGATTGGTGTTACTTTTGACACTTTCTTGAAGAGGTTGATGGTCGCCATTGCTGTCACTGTTCTTTCGTTGCCGAAATCATCCATCAATTGATATTCGATAGAGCCTTTTCGCTTGGAAATCTCCGTGAAATTGTACCCAGTAATTCGGTATCGAATGCGTTGTGAAGTGCTCATAAACACACATTATAACGTTTTTAAAACTATGCCATTGGTTTCAGATAAGGGGTAAAAAATTAGAATTTAGTGGCTATTTTTTAAGCGTTTAATTGTTACTTTTCAAACACCGCAATTGATTCCACATGCGCTGTTTGTGGGAACATATCCATAACTCCAGCGCCAAGTAAAGTATAACCATGAGTATGCACTAGTTCTCCCGCATCACGGGCTAGAGTTGCTGGATGACAGGAAACATAAACAACACGTTTTGCTTTGAGTTTAGAAAAATGTTCGATGATTTCTTTTGCTCCTGAACGCGTTGGGTCAAGCAGAATACAATCATATTTTTTCTTTAACCACGGCTCACGCTTAAGCTCATCAAAAGCTCCCATTAAGTTAGAGGCAAAATAATCAGTATTATTGATTCCATTGGCTATGGCTGTTTCTCGAGCACGCTTTACCATCGCCAGATCACCCTCGACACCTGTTACCTGTTTAGCATGTTTAGCAATCGGTAATGTGAAATTACCGAGCCCACAAAACAAATCAAGCACGGACTCTTCACCCGTTAGTTTTAGCAACTCGACTGCTCTTGGCACCATTTGCACATTAATACTATTGTTAACTTGGAAAAAATCTTGCGGGCCAAAATCAACCTTCGTATCAAAACTCTCATGTTGATAAAATAAGGGTTTCAAATCTTTTGTTTCAGGCCAAATACAATGGACAGTATCGGGACCTTTGGGTTGTAAATACAATTGGAAATTATGCTGCTTAGCAAATTCAATCCAAGTATTTTGATCCTCATCAGAAAGTGGTTTTAAATGACGGATAATCAAGGCCGTGTTCTCGTCACCTACAGCCACTTCAATCTGTGGCGTAGTATCTCGAGACTGCATGTTATACATCATGGTCTGAATGTCTTTTAATTTATTACCCACTGACTCATGCAACACCACACAGCTATCAATATCAGCTAAAAACCCAGCATGACGCTCTCTAAACCCAACCAATACTTTATCTTTTTTATAAACGAATTTAGCGCCTAAACGAGCTTTACGACGATACGCCCACGAGTCACCAATAATGGGTTCGAAGATTTCCAAAGGTTCTACCTTGCCTAGATGTTTTAAACCATCAAGCATGGCTTGCTGTTTGTATTTTATTTGTGCTTCAGAACTTAAATGTTGCAGTGAACAACCACCGCAAACATCATAATGAATGCACTTTGGTTCAACTCGATCAGGAGAAGCTTCTAAAACAGAGTCAATTTTCCCCTCATCATGATGACGGCTCTTAGAAGTATAGATAAAGGTGATTTTCTCTCCTGGTAATGCACCACTAATGAAAGTTGCTTTGCCATCGATATGAGCGACACCACGGCCTTCATGACTAAGAGATTCAATCGTTGCGGGAAAAGGATCTTGAGGGAGCCGTTGTTTTCTACTTCTACGTGCCATTTAAATCTGCCAATACTGCTGATGAGATAAATGACACCCCCCCACTTTTCGTTAGTTTTAATGATTGTATTTTAAAACGCCCAAAAGTGGGGGGGTGTCTTTTTTGTGTTTTATTAAACGTATGTTTTAACGCTTAAAAGGTGGGGCATGATCCCACAAACTTGTTGTCAGTTAAACCCCAACGATTCTCAAAAGGCGCATGTGGATCTGATGATACTTTTTCCGCTAACATTGCATTCCATAACTCACGCAAGTTAATGTGTTTAACATCATCTCCAGGATAAATGGCTAAGCCGCAAAATGAATCTAGTTGTTCTAATAATCCATCGGGTAATTCGGGATGGAAAATAGTACGCGCCAATACTTGTGCATTAACCTGATCTTCAGTCAATTGACCACCTTCATAAGCAATTTTTTCGACTTCTTTGAAAAAACGAAATAAGCGTTTATCGCGTGACGGGGTTGAATAGTAATCGTATTCAGATGCAGTCATACATTGACGCTTGCCTTCTGCACGAAATTTTTTAACGTAATTAATACCATCATTAACATAGTTCACACGCTCTTTAGCAAATGAACATAAGCTGTGCATTAAGCGCATGGTTTTTTCTTCTAGTGGCTCTTCGCGGCGTCGTAGTTTTTTAGCAATCACATCGGTAAAAGGGACATAATCCAAACCTACTTTCTGCGCAATCGTATATTGTTCATCGCTGTAACCTGGTTGAGACTTTGCTGGTTTATCAATATTACGAGGCCATTTGAAGCGACGATATCCGTCCGTTTGCGCAACAGTGTCGTGTGGAATAAAAAATGGAAAAGAATATAACTGAATCATATTTTTCGGCGATGCAGGAGTTGTCGAACTCATGATTGCTGTAACGCCAGTGTCAGTTATCCCTGTAATCGCGTATGAATGCGTACCTGGTTCGGTGTATAAGTCCCCTGCTTTGATTTGTGCTAACTCGACCGGAAAACTATCGCGGGCAAAACTTCGTGTGCCAACGCGATCATTCATAAATAATGAAAATGCTCTGAAACGTTGATCTTCAGGAAGATTGTCCCATTTAGTCATATTATTTTCTAAATATTGATTTTTCTTATTTAGATAATGGACTTTAAATGGCAGCTTATTCTCATAGGAAAAAACCGCTCTCATTAAATAGATAGCATCCGCACAATCGTGTGGGATACGATAGTAATTGGCCGCAGAAGGACGCATAAAGAAGTCCTCTTTCCAATTTTTGGTTACCCATTCTTGATATTTAATTTCCCAAGCGTCAGTCCAGATGTTGGTTCCAGAATCCCACACTTTGGCGGTCGCCGATTGACTAATAAATAATAGGCAACAAAGGCCTAGTTGAAGCAAGCGCATAAATAAATCCCCATTTATTTCTAGTTTATGTGCATTGAATGTAACTGTTAAAAACTGAAAACGTTAAAAAAGACACCCCCTACTTTTAGCAAACTTACCGTTT
>CALJIH010000045.1 GCA_937974135.1 uncultured Cocleimonas sp.
CGCAATAGAAAAGAATAATATTGGTAAACCAAAAAAAAATCCTATACGACCAGACTTGCTACAAGCGTTAATCCATAATGCAGATCATTGTTTTAGTGTCGCCGAACGAGAAGGTGACGATACAATTTTACTTTATGTAAATAAAGCTTTCGAAAAAATGACCGGTTACTCGGCTAATGAATGTCTTTACAAAGATTGTCGATTTCTGCAACGCGATGACAGACAACCGCAAACGGTAAGAAAAATACATAAAGCTTTTGAAAATGAAGAATCAGTTAGGGTGGTACTAAGAAACTATAAAAAAGACGGGACATTATTTTGGAATGAACTCACCATCACCCCATATTTTGATTCAGTTGATGAAATTATGTACTACATAGGCGTTCAGAAAGATCTTGGTTCGAATCGTGAAAACATTAAAAACCTTGAAGAAGAAAACAGTAAATGAGTCTATCACTCATATTATTGTTTAATAATTAAAGCTAATGACTCGTGAAGATAAGTACATTTCATTCTTTTCCAATCTTACTGAAAAGAACATTGATCAGATAGCAGATTACTTTACACATAACGCTCATTTTAAAGATCCCTTTAATGATGTGATTGGCATAGACGCAATAAAAACTGTTTTCTCCCACATGTTTGAAACAACAGAAAACCCTACGTTTATCGTCAGTCACCATGCAGCTAACCAAAATATACTAATGCTGCAGTGGACATTTCAATTTAGTAAGAAAGGAAAAAACTGGACGGTTGAAGGTTCTAGTTTGGTAACGTTTAATGACTCTGATTTAGTCATTGAGCATATTGATTATTGGGATCCTGCGGAACAAATTTACAGTAAAATTGGGCTACTTCGACCAATTATGAATTTCTTAAAGAAGCGTTTAACAGCCAGTTAAACTGTCTTTTAAGTTAAAAGACACCCCCCCACTTTTTAAGCATTTCAACTTTTATACTGCAATCAACAAGCAAATTCTCGCGATTTAGTATGCATAATGCTACCCTTCGTTTTTTTAATATCCATAGATAAACATCATGACTGTTACTCGTTTTCCTCCAAGCCCTACTGGTGATTTACACATTGGTGGAGCCCGCACTGCGCTTTATTCTTGGCTATATGCACGTCAAAATGATGGCAAGTTTATCTTACGTATCGAAGATACGGATTTAGAGCGAAATTCCAAGCAATCTGTTGATGCAATTATCGATGGCATGAATTGGTTAGGTTTAGATTATGACGAAGGTCCTATTTTTCAAACTGACCGATTCGATCGGTATAAAGCAGTTATTCAACAGTTACTTGATGAGGGTAAAGCGTATCGTTGTGACTGTACAACAGAAGAGCTAGAAGCCGTTAGAGAGCAGCAACGCGCAAATAAAGAAAAACCAAAATATAACGGTAAATGCCGCGAACGTCATGATGTTTCTGTTGAAGGTTCAGTGATTCGATTTAAAAACCCGCTTGAAGGTGATGTGGTTATTCATGACCGGGTCAAAGGTGATATCGTGATTAACAATCGCGAATTAGATGATCTGATCCTTGCGCGACCCAATGGCGTTCCGACCTATAACTTAACCGTAGTAGTTGATGACATGGACATGCAAATGACGCATGTGATTCGTGGCGATGATCATATCAACAATACACCACGTCAAATCAATCTGTTTCTCGCATTAGGGGCAAAACTTCCTGAATTCGCTCACGTACCCATGATTCTAGGGGATGATGGCAAGCGTTTATCTAAGCGCCATGGTGCGGTTGGGGTAATGCAGTATCGAGATGATGGTTTTATCCCACAAGCGTTACTCAATTATTTATTACGTTTAGGTTGGTCACACGAAGAACAAGAGATATTCAGTCGCGAAGAAATGATTGATTTATTTAAACTCGAAAACGTGAATGTGGCTGCCTCTACATTCAATACTAAAAAATTGATTTGGGTGAATGAGCAATACATAAAAACATTAGCTGCAGAAGAATTGGCAGAACATTTAGAATGGCATTTAGACAATCAAAAGCTGGATATATCGAATGGGCCGGCCATTACAGATGTTATTGAAGCGCACCGAGATCGTGCCAAGACATTAAAGGAACTAGCTTCCAACATTCGTTATTACTATGAAGATTTTAGCGAATATGATGAGAAAGCGGCGAAAAAGAATTTTAAAACGGCTACTCCTGGAATCTTACAAAACCTACTGGATAAATTTAAACAGGTGAACGACTGGAATCCAGAATCAATAGAATCTGTAATTCAAGCGACCTGTGAAGAATTAGAATTGGGTATGGGTAAAGTGGGGCCTCCTTTACGCGTCGCAGTGACTGGAACGGCGATGTCACCGTCTTTGGATGTTACTCTTAATCTTGTAGGTAAAGAACGCAGTTTAAAAAGACTAGAGAAAGCAGTTGCGTTTGCCACTGCTAAATATGCAGAATCATAGACAAACCGCATAAAAGTAGGGGGGTGTCTTTTTCTCTATTTTAAAAGAATGAATTATGAAAGATTATCCACAAAATAAAGAGCAATGGGCGAATGAAGCGTATCAAGCATTAAAAACTGCTTGGGCAATTTTATCGCAATCTATCCCACATCCTAATGAACAACAGAAACAGCAACTTATTGATATTTC
>CALJIH010000046.1 GCA_937974135.1 uncultured Cocleimonas sp.
TCCAAAGGAGCACCTTTCTCGCGGTGATAAACTTCTGCGGTTTGTATGACTTTTAAAGGGTGTAATAACTTTAGGTTTAAGGCAGAAGAAATTAAGGAATGATTCAAAAACGGCTCGTCAGTCCACATCGCATCTTGATAATCACCAAAATTCTCTAAGCATTCATCAAAGAAGGGTTGTAAGGCTTGCTCAGCTTGCTCTGGGGTTACTGGCCAATAAAGAGTGTTGAGCTTTCCTGGATGATCTGAGTACTCTGTATTCACCATGTCGATCACATCTTGTGTAATTTCATCTATCTCCCAACTTATCGGTTGAGGAATATCTTGCGGTCCTTCTTTTTTATAAGATTTACGATTCGATTGATCGTAATTCCATTTGCCACCTAGAGGTGTTTTCTCATCTTCCATGAGTACATTATATTTTTTGCGTAATTCCCGATACCAATATTCCAAACGAAGTTGCTTTTTATCACCGGCCCAAGTTTTGAATGCTTTGGGCGTAGACAAAAAGTGTTGATCATTTAATTGCTTATAGGGCACTTTGAGTCGCTTGCAAGTATCCACTAGAGATTTTGAAACACGATAATCGCCAGGCCTGACACACCAGACTTCTTCGGGTTTTTCTAATGTAATGGTGTCGACTAAAGCTTCGCTGAGACTGTCAAATTTATGATCATTTAATGCTAAATATTTTAGAGGATAGCCCTTAACTTTTAGTTCTTCAGCAAAATGACGCATGGCGGATAAAAACAGGGCGATACGTTGTTTGTGCGACCAGACATGAGTGGCTTCTTGTTTAACTTCTGCCATCCAAAAACAGTCATTTTCAAGATCGATGTCACCATCAATACCATCAAATAGTAATGACTCTCGGTCTAACTGATCGCCTAGAATAATATACAGTCTTCGCATCAATGATTGTCCGATGGCTTGTTAGTTGATCTGTCTTTGGGCTTATTCCGACGGCAACGCTCAGAACAATACTTCACTTCATCCCAACAGGATTCCCATTTTTTACGCCAAGCAAATGGCCTGTTACAGACGATACATTCTTTGCTTTCTAGTTTTGTTTTCTTATGAACCATGACTATATAGTAATAAATAAAACTCAAAATAATGAAAGTTGGCTTTCATCTACCTTAGACTTCAATGTTTTCTTTGCAGTTTTTGTTTTTTTGATATGTCGTGTGCTGCGTTTTCGTCTACTTCCATGTTTATTGTGTAACGCTTTTGCTTGTTCCCAAAAGTCAGGATGAAGTTTTTTAAAATCGGTAAATCGAGCACGCGCTTCTCTTAAAGCAACAACGTGATCTACAATCGGTTCGGGGTAATCTTCACCAATGACGCAGCCTTTTTCTTGTTGCATGTGTAACGGCATAGTCCATGGTTCGTGGATGAAATTATCGAAATATTTTGATAATTCTGGCACCCAACGTTTAATAAAAATGCCTTTTGGATCTTGATCTTGGGACTGCTTTACGGGGTTATAGATACGCATGGTGTTAATCCCAGTTGTACCTGATTGCATCTGTATTTGGCTATAGTGAATACCTGGTTCGTAATCGGTGAAACATTGCGCTAAATGCCAGGCAGGTTTAGTCCAATGTAACCAGAGTTGATAGGATGAAAATGACACAAGCATGGCGCGCATTCTAAAATTTAACCAGCCAGTATGACGTAAACATCGCATGCAAGCGTCAATAAACGGATATCCCGTATTTCCTGTTTTCCAGGCTTCGAAATATTCTTCGTTAAACTCATCTTCGCGCAAGCCATTAAAAATTTGCAACATATTGTGCGTTTCAAATAGCGCTTCTGTTTCGAGTTTTTGTATGAAGTGGCAATGCCAATGCAAACGACTGTCAAAAGAGCGCAAGGATCTTTTCCAAGTACTGTTTAATTCTGGTTTTTTTAGATGTTTACGCAGTTTTTGCACCACTTCGCGCAATGAAATCGTACCAAATGTAATATGTGGACTAATCCGAGAACAACCCGTAAACGCAGTCAGTGGTGATGATAGTTGATATGAATAACTACGACCGCGCTCTTCAATAAAACTGTTAAAACAGTGCAAGGCTTGACTTCTTCCGCCCTGTTGAATGTAGTCGTACTCATCGTTCTCTAATAATGGTAAATCTAATTCAGGTAAGGCAAAAGAATGTATTTTTGTAGCTAATGGAGAAAGTGATTTGGGTGCGATTGATTTATTACGGGCCATAAACGCTTCCCAATATTGTGACCATGAATCACGATAAGTGAAGCGCCTGAACACCCCATAGGCTTCTGATTCATGCCATTTAATGTTATTTTTTATACACCAGATCGCAATATCTTTATCGCGTTGGTAGGTCCATAAGTTACCGCTTTCTTGGTGAGAATAGAGTGCTTTTATATCAAATTGATCAGCCAGTTTTTCAAAGACACTGATAGCATCGTTATGTTCAACGATTAGAGATTGTCCTAGATTTGAAAGCGCTTGGTTTAACTCAATGAGTGATTGTGAAATAAAACGCCAATGTCGAGCTGAACTATCAGGTAATAGCCAATAATCAGGTTCTACGATATATAATGGATAAACTTTTATGCCTTGTTTTTGTAAGTCTGCGGCTAATGTTAATGGCTCGTGATCATGAATACGAAGATCACGTTTAAACCACACGATAGATATTGATTCTTTTATCTCCTGACTCATCTTGTCATTATAACTAAGTTAAGGATATATAACGTTTTACCCTTTTTTAACTATTGGTTTTTTAGTCAATTATGAAAGCTCCATTCTCTAAAACAAAAGAGTTAGCAGAAGCTGACATTAGTCGCATCATAGAAATGGCCTGGGAGGATCGAACTCCTTTTGAAGCAATTAGTGCAGAATTTAAATTATCTGAACCGCAAGTGATTGCTGTGATGCGTAAGCATATGAAAGCATCCAGTTTTAAAATGTGGCGAAAACGAGTGAGTGGCCGCAAAACAAAACATTTATCGCAACGTAGTTTTAAAGTTGGAAGACATGTTTGTCCCACGCAACGACTGCGTTAGACTGAGTTTTTAAGTACATTCAATCATAATGAAATTATTCAAAGACGATATAGCGTCATTAGACGATAGAAAACGTGTGTTGTTTATCAACTCACTGTCTGGTTTTAAAAGCGCTAATTTAGTCGGCACTGCTGATAAAGATGGCAATACCAATCTAGCCATTGTGTCATCAGTAACGCATATTGGGGCTAACCCACCTTTGTTATCCATGGTGATGCGACCGCATACGGTGCCACGTGGATCACTCGAAAATATCTTGCAAACCGGTGTGTATACACTAAACCAAGTGAATACTGATATTTACAAACAAGCCCATCAAACCTCGGCACGTTATCCTGAGGATGTCTCTGAATTTGATGCAGTGGGTTTAAACGAGCAATGGCATGAAGATTTTGCTGCTCCGTTTGTTAGAGAAAGTGTGATCAAAATAGGTATGAAGTTTAGAGAGCAACATACCCTTGCTATCAATGGCACTGAGTTTATTATTGGTGAAATTGTCAGTATCGAAATGCCTGATGATTTGGTCGGTAATGACGGTTTTGTCTCGTTAGAAAAAGCAGGCACAGTTGCTGTCAGTAGTCTCGATACCTATCACAGTACGCAAACACTTGGCAGTTTGAGTTATGCAAAACCCGAGTTAGACGCTACATTTTTACCAAGAAATCACAGTAGTCAAAGATCGATAGTTACAGCTAGAGAAACCAATAATGTTTCACCTCAATGCGTATTAGTCGTCGCCGCCAGCGGGGGCATTGGGCATGCATTTTGTGAACAGTTGCTCAAACAATATCCAGAAATAACTCTGATTCGTATGGCGCGTGATTTACAATCTTTGGCATCTCTGAATGGAAAAACGATAGATATTGAGATTGATTTATCCAATGATGACAGCATTCAACAAGCAATAGCAGATATTCCAGAAGCATTGACTATTGACTGGGCATTCATAGCCTCAGGTTGGCTTCATGATGAGCATACGCAACCAGAAAAAACACATCGCAGTTTGAACCGTGAACACCTGCTGCATGCCTATAACATCAATGCGATTGGGCCAACGCTATTAGTGAGTAAATTACTTGATTCCATTGATAAAAAACAAACAATGAAAATAGGAATATTGTCGGCGCGCGTTGGAAGTGTCAGTGATAACAGGCTTGGTGGTTGGCATTCTTATCGTGCGAGTAAATCGGCATTACACATGTTGATAAAGAACATCTCGATTGAATCTAAAAACACACGTAGACCCATCACTATCGTGGGTTTACAACCGGGTACCACTAACACGGCCTTATCCGCACCTTTTCAAAAAGGATTAACAGAAGCACAACTGCAAACACCCGAGTTCACCGCGTCGCATTTGATACAAGTCATGCAAGTCCTCGAAGTCGAAGATTCAGGTAAGTTGTTTGATTTTGAGGGATTAACGTTTGAACCCTAATTATATCGAAAGAAAGTGGGTTAAAAGGACACCCCCCCACTTTTATGCGAAACATGAATAAAGGAATTTTTTGGTTTAGAAATGATCTTCGTCTAGAGGATAATCCTGCATTGAATGCCTTGTGCAAAAGCTGCGATGAAGTCACTTTTATGTATATTCTTGATCCAGAATTGTTTAACTCAACACAATTTTCTGAATCGAGATTAGGTAATGCGCGTTGGCAATTTATTCAAGAATGCTTGGCTGATTTACAAAAACAACTAGAAAATAAAAATCAACAATTAATCATCAAAGTAGGTAAACCGATTAAAGTTATAAAGGATGTAATCGGTTCCAATCAAATTACACATATTGGGGTAACACCTTTATCAGGTGTATATGAGAAACACGATATAGACTTATTAAAAACGCACTTTTCTGACAAGATTACTTGGCATTTTAAAGAATCATTTACGCTGTTTAATCATCTAGAATTACCCTTCAGTATTAATGACTTATCTGATGGTTTTACACCCTTTCGTAAACATATTGAAAAAACAATAAAACCACTTCAGATAGCTGAGAAAGTTGTTTCAAAATCAAATACTTTTCCTTCAGCAATTACATCTATCTCACCTGATCCATTACCTGAAATTGCAGAATTCAATTCCACTGTGGATTACATGGTTCATAAAGGTGGCGAAACTGCTGCTCGTAAGCAATTGGATTATTACTGTCACCAAAGCAAACACCTAAGCCAATATAAAGACACTCGAAATGGACTCGATGGTTGGGATTTTTCTAGCAAATTATCTGCGTATTTAGCACAAGGCTGTGTTTCACCCAGACAAGTCATGCAAACCGTTATCGATTACGAACAACAATACGGTGCGAATCAATCTACTTACTGGTTGTATTTTGAATTGTTATGGCGAGAGTTTTATCAATGGCATCAAGAAAAATATGGGGCTGACTTATATTTAGAACGTGGAATCCGTGATATTGATCCGCAATTACAGTTTAATCAGAATGATTTTGATTCATGGAAAAATGGTG
>CALJIH010000047.1 GCA_937974135.1 uncultured Cocleimonas sp.
TCATCGCCGATAAGCCTTTTATAATAATTCGATATTCTGAGGTTTAATTCACTTTCATTTGAAAATAGCACAACATACTCACCATTAAGTCCTTTGATACGAACTTTTTGTTTATGTTTGAGACCATAAACTTTTAGCAGATCACGCGAAACCGCAATCGCTTTCATGCCTGGCTTTAAACGATCGCCCCACGCCGCAATATTTGGTGTGCTATCTGTTTGATTAACATGCGAGGTGTAAGCGGTTGCCGTCACTTTTAGACGCTTATTGTAATTACTTAAAGCAAGTTTGTTATCAGACTTAAAAGAAGCTTTAACTAATCTTGGCTTTGCACGAGATGCATCTTTAATCTGTTTTTCTTTTGCTTTACGCTCACTAATTCGAAGTAAGCGGATATAGGCTGCTTCAGTCTGTGCTTTTTGAGCCATTAATTGAGCAGCACTAAGTTTAAGCTGCTTACTGATATTTTTTTGGCTATTAACATTTCGTGGGGCTGCATTTACACTTGTTGATACTAAAACAATAGATAAAACAAGCAGCCAGGAAACCATAAGATTCTTGGGGGTCATATAAATATATTCCATTATTCATACTTCTGTTAAAGGGGGGTAGAAGTACAAGGGCGCGCATGGTAACAAAGATTTACACGCGAATAAAGCCATCCAGCTTTAATTTTCTATCGCAAATATTAAACTATTTTATAAACTATGTAATAGTAAGATAGTATGTATTTCTCAACTTATCTATTAAATGATTAAAAAATAGTCGATAACTTGTTTTCAGACATCATAAAAACACTTAGGTTCTTCAGTAAGCAATTGATTGCAATATAATTGTCTAGATTGTTCTAACTTACGCTTTATGAGAGAATACTCCCTACTACGGGGAATTTATTATGCAACAAAGAAAAAGCGGGTTAATCGCTGCGGTTTTAGCAGTGTCTCTTACATTCATATTAAGTAGTTGCGATAACGAAAAAAAATTAGATAATATCGAAACTGCACCACCTCAAGACACCTCAATCATCCTTTCAGCTGATGGCATCGGGCCTATCAACTCGACCACATCATTCAATATGCATCAAATGACTGTTGCATTTAGCGATTACAATGTTGTTGAAGAAGTTAAATATGCCGAAGGAACAGCCTTACCTGCGATTCGTATTTCTGAAGGGGTGAATACGATCATGAAAATCATTCCTGATGCTTCAAGGCAAAGTATTTACTCAGTAATTATTGAAGATAATATTGTAAAAAATAGTTTAGGCCATGCACTAGGTACCTCATACAGCAAAATTTATTCTTATGGTCAAAATGAAAAATGCCAACCAGGTGTCGAAGAATATGTTGGCAAAATGCTGTGCTATGCACCAGGATTCCCAAATATTCTTTATGTTTTCAATGGCGAGTGGGCTGACGCTACAACTGGCAAAGCACCACCTGCAGACGTTCTACAAGCTTGGGCCTTAGAGTCAATTATTTGGCGACCTAAAAGCTAAAATCTTTTAACATTCAAGTTTTTTGGTTTATTAGGTCTAGAGATGTCTATTGATGAAGCGTTGTTGAAACGTGCCGACTCTAAATGCGAATTATGTGGATCAAGCGACAAGCTAAGTGCTTATGATGTACCACCAATCACAATTGTTAGTTTGGATAAATCTGTCTTAGTTTGTGATACCTGTGTTGGTCAAATTGAACAGCCTGAAACTATGGATGCCAATCACTGGCGCTGCTTAAATGACAGTATGTGGTCTGCAATCCCCGCTGTTCAAGTAATGGCGTGGCGCATTTTGAACCGCTTGAAAGATGAAGGTTGGCCAAACGATTTACTCGAGATGCTTTACATTGAAGACGATGTAAAAAAATGGGCAATGGCAGATACATCCATTCGCGACGTCGAGCAACCAACAACAGATATTAATGGTGCAATACTAGTCGCTGGTGATGCAGTGACCCTCACTAAAGATCTTTATATCAAAGGCGCAAATTTCACTGCAAAACGTGGCACTATGATAAAAAGCATTTCACTCACAGATAATGATTATCAAGTTGAAGGAAATATTAACGGAACGCGCGTAGTATTAGCAGGAAGATATCTGAAAAAAGTTTAACTTTCCACAAACAGGTCATTGTGTAGAGAGCTTAATACACCAAATAATCAATTTATTGATTGGATTAGATGGAACCTGTAATAACAAGAAAAATACGGAATCCGTCAAATAAACTGGTATGTAGCCTGTGGCGCAAAGTAGAAAAAGTGCCTAAAAGTACTGATGTGAGTTTATATATGTTACCTGCAATTAAACAATGCATACTATCTATATTTAAAACACAAAAAACCGTGTTGGAAGCAACTTTTAAAGATAGAGAACCCTTATCTACTAATGAGTTTTACAACCAATATTACAAAGAAAAAGAAATTCCCTTCCATGTAGTAAATGGTGTTAAACATATTCTTGAAACTGAACTTGGTGCTGATTTATCAAGACTATCAAATAAAGATGACTTCGCTCAAAATTTGAGTTTTTTCTGGGATTTTGACTCTCTGGCTGATGTTTCTATCGTTATATCGCTTGAAAAATTCTTCTCAATTAAAATAGAGGACTCAGAAGCAGAGAGTATGCATA
>CALJIH010000048.1 GCA_937974135.1 uncultured Cocleimonas sp.
GGTCAATAGCTCTTTTTTCATCGGCCCTATCTAGTTGCCATAAACCCAGTGAAACTAAAACTGGAATACATATTAGAGCTAATAGTGTGGGTATTAAGTTCGGTGTAAAAATGTATCTTTTGGTTTTAAACTCAAATGACATTTACTGTTAAACTCAAGCAACACCTGTTGGTTTTATCCATCCCATCCAAAAAGAAAAGATGATAAAAACAAATAACAACATAGATACTCCAATACGCATGGTTAATGCTTTCACCATACGTTTTGAACCACCTTCGTCTTTCATCATGTAATACAAAGCTGAGCCAAGGCTATAAACGATGAAGATAAAAAATAATAATATTAAATACTTCATAGACTTGGCTCTTAGTAATTTTACTTAAGTTGATAACTAGATTTAATCTTACAGCCAGTACACAACAACAAATAGACCTAACCAAACCACGTCAACAAAATGCCAGTACCATGCAACGCCTTCAAATCCAAAATGACGCTCCATATTAAAGTGACCACGAATACAACGCATCAGGATTACAGTTAACATGATTACACCTAATGTTACGTGGAAACCGTGGAATCCAGTCAACATAAAGAAGGTGCTTCCGTAAATTCCAGAACTTAATTTAAGATCTAAAGATGTGTAAGCTAAGTAATATTCTTCAACTTGTAGACCTAAGAAAATAATACCTAAAACAATAGTTAGAATAAGACCTGCGATAAGTTGATTGCGATTTTTATTCATTAATGCCCAATGAGCCCAAGTGAGGGTAGCACCACTTGTTAATAATAAAAGTGTATTAATTGCAGGTAATTCCCAAGCAGAGATTATTCCTTTAGGAACAGTAAAATTACTAGCATCAGGCATTTGTATTAAAGGCCATACTGCTTTGAATTCAGGCCAAAGTAATTCACCTGTCCAAAAGTTATTGCCTTCACCCGCTAACCAAGGAACAGAGAGTTGTCTTGCATAAAATAGGGCGCCAAAAAATGCCGCAAAGAACATGACTTCTGAGAAGATGAACCAGCCCATGCCCATTCTGAAAGAGACATCAACTTCTTTATTGTAGTAACCATTTTCGCTTTCATTGACTACTTGTCCTATCCAGCCAAAAACCATAAAGATGATCATGCCTAATCCTAGAATCATTGCCACTTTTCCTGGAATACTTCCATGAAGTGATCCAGCAAATCCACCAAGCATGGCAAACATTCCAACTGAACCCAAGATAGGCCAATAACTACCGCTTGGAATATAATAATCTGATCTTGACTGCATTGAAGTCTTCTCCTGTTAAAGTTTTGCTACTTCTTTAGTAACATTTTTAACTTTTAAAAAGTTATAAGATAAAGTGATATTTTTGATGTCTTTGTCTAGATCGCTATCCACAAAAAAACGAACTGGCATTTCAATTGGTTTTTTAGGTTCAAACGTTTGTTGATTAAAACAAAAACATTCTAGTTTTTTAAAATAAGATGCTGCTAAACCTGGTGCCACACTAGGTATTGCTTGACCTACAATTGTTTCATCAGATCTGTTTTCAGCATAGTAAGTAATCGTATATAGTTTTCCTGGAACAACATCCAGCTTTTTGACCATAGGGAAAAATTTAATAGGAAACCCTGCATTTGAAAAAGAAGTAAAATCGACAGAAACTTTTCTGCTGTTATCTATTTCTCTTGCAACACCAGCATATACCTCGTTAGATGTTTTGCCATTTAAGCCCGTAATTTCACAAAACAAGTTGTATAAAGGTGGCATAGTAAATGCAAAAGCAAAAAAGAGCACAGGAGTTAAAAATAATTTAACCCAGAACTTCTTTGAAATATCTGTTGATTGCTTTTGCATGCGTTCTATTTTGATTTCATATAAAGTGTTAAAGAAAAAACACCTAAGGCGATAATTGCAACAATCAAAGCCGTTAGGCGAGCTCCTTTTCTTTGGTGCTTAAGGAGCTCATCTTCAGTCATAGACTTAAGTTCTTCAACTGACTTTCCCATATCTTTTAGTGATGGCCTTCTTGCGAGATATGACTTGATTCAGCAAGAATGCTTGCTCTCGAAGGAGCTTCTTCAAAACTATGATATTCAGCTTTTACACCTTGTGTCCATTCAAGCCCTCTAGCACTTTCCCAGGCTCTTTCGCCTTTAACAGGCTCACCATTACGGATACAGTCAACAATGATATAAGTTAGCATGATGAAAGATAAACCAAAGGCAAATCCACCAATACTTGAAATCATATTGAAATCAGCAAATTGTAATGAGTAATCTGGGATTCGACGAGGCATACCAGCAAGACCTAAGAAATGCTGTGGGAAGAATAGAATGTTAACTGAGATAACTGCCCACCAGAAATGAATCTGTGCAAGCTTCTCGTTATACATACGACCACACCACATTGGTAACCAGTAGAATACAGCTGCAATGATTGAGAATAGGGCACCTGTAACTAGTACGTAATGGAAATGAGCTACAACAAAGTAAGTATCATGGTATTGAATATCAGCCGGTGCGATACCTAACATCAATCCTGAGAATCCACCAATAGTAAATAAGATAACAAATGCAACAGCCCATAACATTGGTGTTTCAAATGTCATTGATCCGCGCCACATAGTCGTAACCCAGTTAAATACTTTAACTCCAGTTGGTACAGAGATAAGAATCGTTGCATACATAAAGTATAGCTGTCCGGCAATCGGCATACCTACTAGGAACATGTGATGTCCCCATACAATGAAAGATAATAGAGCAATCGCGGCTGTTGCATATACCATCGAGCTATAACCAAACAATGGTTTTCGCGCAAAGGTTGGGATTATTTGTGAGACCACACCAAACGCAGGTAAGATCATAATATAAACTTCAGGATGTCCGAAGAACCAGAAAATGTGCTGGAACATTACAGGATCACCACCACCAGCAGCATCGAAGAAACTTGTACCAAAGTTACGGTCTGTAAGCATCATAGTTACTGCGCCAGCTAGAACAGGCATTGCAGCAATCAATAAGAAAGCCGTAATTAACCAAGTCCAAACAAACAGAGGCATATCCATCAGCTTCATGTCAGGTGCACGCATATTCAAGATAGTAGCGATAACGTTTATTGCACCCATGATTGATGAGAAACCAAGCATATGCACAGCAAAGATAAAGAAGTCAGTACTATCCGGTGCGAATGTAGTAGATAAAGGCGCGTAGAAAGTCCAACCAAATGCTGGCCCACCACCTTGCATGAATAAGGTACTAAGAAGCATTGTGCCTGCGAATGGCAGAATCCAGAAACTCCAGTTATTCATTCGAGGAAGCGCCATATCTTTGGCACCAATCATAAGTGGAATCTGCCAGTTAGCTAGACCAACAAATGCCGGCATGATAGCACCAAAAACCATAATTAAACCGTGAAGGGTTGTCATCTGGTTAAAGAATTGTGGCTCGACTAATTGTAAACCTGGCTGGAATAACTCAGCACGGATAACCATAGCCATTGCGCCGCCGATAAGTAGCATCGCAAATGCAAACCAGATATATAAAGTGCCTATATCTTTATGATTAGTGGTTTTTACCCAGCGTAATAATCCTGGCTCTGGTCCATGATGATGATCGTCATGATGATCATGGCCGCCAGTTTTTTCGATTTCGTCTTGTAAATCAGTAGTTGTTGTAGACATGATTAAATCTCCTATCTCGCAGCTTTGATATCAGTGGGTTGAACGATGGTTCCCTCGCTATTACCCAACGCGTTACGTTGATATGTAATTACCGAAGCAATATCACCATCGTTAAGTTGCTTTCCAAATGCCTGCATCGCAGAACCAGCAACACCATTTAATAAAATATTTATATGATCAGTAGTATCAGGATTGTTAACTATTGAACTACCTGTAATCGCAGGGAATACACCAGGTACACCAGCTCCAGTAGCACCGTGACAAGCTGCACAGTTACCGCTGTATACCTTTTGACCTTGTACCATTAACTCTTCTTCAGTCTTGGTTTGGCTTGCAGCTTCAGCTTCAGCTTTTTGTTTCGCTTCTTGTTCAACAACCCAAGCATCATATTCAGCTTGCGGTTTAGCCACTACGACAACGGGCATAAAACCATGATCTTTACCACAAAGCTCAGTACACTGACCGCGATACGTTCCTGGTTCTTCGATAGTTGCCCATGCATCATTAATGTAACCTGGATTGGCATCTTGTTTTACACCAAAGTCTCTAACCCACCAAGAATGAATAACATCGTTTGAAGTCATCAAGAAGCGAATCTTTTTACCTACTGGAAGCACCAAAGGATTATCCACTTCTAATAAATAATTTTCTGCTTTTGCACGTGCTTCAGGATCTTCCATTTCTTTTCTATTCTTTTCCGAAAGATTACTGAAAAAGCTAACATCATTGTCAAGATATTCATATTGCCACTTCCATTGGTAGCCTGTGATTTTCACAGTCATATCTGCTTCATCTGTTTTCTCAAGAGCGACCATAACTTTAGTAGCAGGAATTGCCATTAGGACAAGTATAATGAAAGGAATAATTGTCCATGCAAGTTCGATTTTAGTACTTTCATGAAAATTAGAGGCTACTGCACCTCGAGATTTACGATGAAAAATCATGGACCAAATCATCGCGCCAAAAACAAGTACCGCAATCGCAACACAGATCCAGAATATCAACATATGAAGACTATATATGTCGCGACTTACAGAGGTTACGCCTTCCGGCAAATTTAAGCCCAATTCAGCAAATGCTAATTGTGGTGTAAGCAAAAATGGTAACAAATACACTTTGTGAAAATTTGAAACGCGTTTAAACATGGCAACAACTGCTATAGATAGTTGTCTGTAAAAAGTGTTTTTTGGCATGAAGCCTCCTCCGACACAATAACCTGAGAATCTTGAAGAACTCGGCAGTATCTTGATTTACAGTAAAAAAATAAACTAATTCAAAATGAAATATAAAAAAGTTCCTCAGCTAAGCCAAGAAACCCCAAAATTTTGCGGTAGTCTACAGTTTCATTAATATTATTGCTAGCATGTATTAGCAAAAATGCTCACCTTAATATAATCATATTTAAGCCATAACATAAGTTGGCTCAATACTAACTAATTTAACTCGTCATTATATAGGTATTTTGGGATTTAGGCATTAGTCGATTAGGTCATAATCTGTATTTTTGTGTTTAAATTTTAATGGAGTGATTAGAAAATTTAATCAACATAAGTTGAAATTATTTAAGAATAAATGGGAAAGATGTTAGCATTCCCATCCTTTATTTTTAGTGAATGTAAAAAATGCTTTGAATATGATTATTTTTTACGATTATGTGAATACGTTTTAAGGTCTTTTAATGAAATCTGGACAAAAAAAGTTTCTTATGATGTTGGCAGTTTTTCTTTTGCCAGTCATTCTTGGGTCTCTGTTATTTTTTAATTTAGAAAGAGTAGGTTTTGAAAAAGGTAGTACTAACTATGGTACTTTAGTGCATCCTGCAAAACCTGCTATTTTAGCAGACCTACAACAAGGAACAGACAAAGCAATTAAAGAACAAACCATCGCAAAAAGTTGGACCATGGCTTATCTAGAAACTGAAGCTTGTGATCAAACGTGTTTGGATAAGTTAACCTTGATAAAAAAGGTACGTTTACTGACCAATGAAAAAATGCGTCGCGTTAGAACATTATTTGTGACCAGCAAAACGATCGAAGCTGGAATTGATAAAAAGCAATATAAAGATATGGTATTCACAACTGTTGCTGATAAAAGTTCTGAATTTATAAAACAATTTCCTGCCAAAGATACTAAGCCAATATACTTAATTGACCCTTATGGTAATATTATGATGTATTACCCGCAAAAAGATTTAAATGCCAAAAAGATTATTAAGGATATAAATCGCTTATTAAAATATTCGCAACTTGGTTAATGATTAACAGAATTGTTGTGAAAATATCAATAGTGCCCCTTTAGTGAAAAAAATGTCTACTACAGAAACAATTTCTAATACACCAACCATTGGTGATTTTTTGGTGTTATGTAAAATCAAAGTGGTTGCTTTGATTATGCTCACAGCAGTGGTTGGGATGTTTTTGGCTACGCCTGAATTACCGCCGTTACAGCTGGTCATTTTAGGATCTATTGGAATCGCATTTGCGTCATGCTCCGCTGCAGTGTTCAATCATATTATTGATCAAAAAATTGATAATGAAATGCATCGCACATCTAATCGTCCGTTACCCGAAGGAAAGATATCGTCACAAACTGCTTTTATCTTTGGTGCGACATTAGGTGTTATCGGAATAGGGGTATTATTAATAGGTGTAAATGTTTTAACTGCAATTTTAACATTCTTTGCATTAATAGGTTATGCCGTGTTCTATACCATGTACCTGAAACGCGCTACCCCGCAGAACATTGTAATTGGCGGTGCAGCAGGCGCAGCACCACCGTTACTAGGTTGGACAGCCATCACAAATTCAATAACATTAGAACCATTATTGTTATTCGCAATTATATTTATATGGACACCCCCCCACTTTTGGGCCCTGGCGATACACCGTCAAAAAGAATACGCAAAAGTGAATATTCCAATGTTGCCTGTTACTCACGGGCATTACTTCACGCGCATTCAGATACTACTGTACACCGTACTGCTAGTTATCATTACACTCATGCCTTATTTAGTAGGAATGAGTGGCCTAATCTATCTAGCAGGGGCAGTTGTGCTAGGTATTGGTTATCTCTATTATTCAATTGAAATGTTAAGACGACCCGAGGATATTACATTGCCCATGAAGTCATTTGGTTATTCAATCAACTATTTGATGATTCTTTTTGTGGTTCTGTTGATTGACCATTACTATCCAATAATGGTGCGCTAAGATGGAATATTTAAACGCACTTAAAAGCGTGCTGGCAGCAATGATAGGGGTGCAAAAAGCGGATAATCATAGAAGAGATTTCTCTCAAAAAAGCGCAAAACCATTTATTGTTGTCGGCATTATTATGACTATTGCTTTTGTGTTATTCGTTTATACACTAGTGCAAATAGTACTCAGTAATAGCTGAATTAATTTAAATAAAATTATCAAAAAAGACACCCCCCCACTTTTGTGGTTTTTTCATTTGTTACTAGCATCATAGGGCTTATTTTCTGAGAATATTCCCTGTATGATTGCGTCTTTTTACGGAACAACGGTTTCATGGAACTCAATCCTTATTACTCTCAAATAAAAGATTTACTGCAACGCATCGATGCGTTGAGGGGGTATCTTTGACTATGAGAATAAGAAAGAGCTTTTGGAAGAAACAGTTCGAGAATTAGAAGACCCTGAAGTTTGGAATGATCCAGAAAAAGCGCGTAAGTTAGGTAAGGATAGAACCAGCTACGAAAACGTCGTACTGAATATCGACAATCTCTCCTCTCAATTAGGTGATGCCAATGAGCTCCTTGAAATGGCAGAAATGGAAGATGACCAAGTTACTGTGGATGCGGTTATCTCTGATCTTGAGACAGCCACTGCTGGCGTTGAAAAACTTGAATTTCAACGTATGTTCGCCGGCGACATGGATCCCAATAATGCATTCCTAGATATTCAATCAGGCTCAGGTGGCACTGAGGCACAAGATTGGGCAGAAATGGTATTACGCATGTATTTGCGTTGGGGTGAAGCCAAAGGATTTAAAACCGAGTTAATGGAAGCATCACCGGGTGATGTGGCTGGCATTAAATCAGCCACCATCAGTTTTGAAGGTGAATATGCGTTTGGTTGGTTACGTACAGAAATTGGCGTGCATCGTTTAGTACGTAAATCCCCGTTTGATTCGGGTGGACGCCGCCATACCTCTTTCTGTGCCGTATTTGTTTCGCCTGAAATTGATGATGATATCGAAATTGATATCGATCCGTCAGATGTGCGTGTTGATGTCTATCGTGCCTCAGGAGCAGGTGGGCAGCACGTTAACAAAACTGAATCAGCGGTGCGTTTAACACATTTGCCAACTAATACCGTGGTGCAATGTCAAAATGGCCGTTCGCAGCATCAAAATAAAGCCACGGCTATGAAACAATTGAAAGCAAAATTGTATGAACAAGAAATGCAATCGCGCAACGCTGAAAACCAAGAACTTGAAGATAATAAATCTGATATTGGTTGGGGCAGTCAAATACGCTCGTATGTTCTTGATGCATCACGCATTAAAGACCTACGTACCGGTGTAGAAACAGGTAACACACAAGCGGTGCTAGATGGCTCGCTTGATCAATTTATTACGGCCAGTTTAAAGTCAGGTCTTTAATAAACATCAATAAGCAATGAGATAAACATGTCAAAAGAACATTCACAAAACACGGAAAACCAAGAAGTCGAAGTACAAGACGAAAATCAACTGATCGCACTGCGCCGTGAAAAACTCGGTGAAATGCGTGAAGCGGGTATCGCTTTTCCAAATGACTTTAATAGAGAGTTCTATGCTGCTGATTTACAAAAGAAGTATGAAGAATTTGAAAAGCCATGGTTCAATGATAATGAGATACGTGTGAGTGTTGCTGGGCGTATCATGCTTAAGCGTGTTATGGGTAAAGCAAGCTTCATTACCATCTCAGATACCTCAGGTCGTATTCAAGTTTATGCACAAATTAAACTGCTAGGTGAAGAGGTGTATGAATCTTTCAAGACTTGGGACAGTGGCGATATCGTTGGCATTGAAGGTGTTTTGTTCCGAACCCAGACAGGGGAGTTAACTGTTAAAGCGGATAAAGCCCAGTTATTGACTAAATCTTTACGACCATTGCCAGAGAAATTCCATGGTCTTAGTGATCAAGAACAGAGATATCGACAACGTTATTTAGACTTAATAATGAGTGATGAAACGCGTGATACGTTTAAAATGCGTTCTAAGATTGTTAGTTATATTCGTCGTTTCTTTGAAGATCGTGAGTTTATGGAAGTTGAGACACCGATGCTACAGGTGATTCCTGGGGGTGCTACCGCTCGACCGTTTGAAACGCACCACAATGCCTTAGACATTGATATGTATTTACGTATCGCGCCCGAACTTTATCTAAAACGTTTGGTTGTGGGTGGTTTTGATAAAGTTTTTGAAATCAATCGTAATTTTCGTAATGAAGGTTTATCAACACGTCACAATCCAGAATTCACCATGATCGAATTCTACCAAGCGTACGCGACTTTCCATGATTTAATGGATATTACTGAAGATTTACTGCGTGGTTTAGCGATTGATGTATTGGGAACCACTGAGGTGTCATATCAGGGTGAAGTATTCGATTTTGCTAAAACCTTTGATCGTATTTCAGTGACGGATTCCATTCTTAAATATAACTCTGATTTAAATGCAGATAATATTGCTAGCTTAGATGCTGCTAAAGCAGTAGCCAAAAACCTAGGTATCCATGTTGAAGAATATTGGGGACTTGGGAAAATTCAAATGGAAATTTTCGACGAAACGGTCGAGAAGAAACTGCTAAACCCAACGTTCATTACCGAGTATCCCGCCGAAGTATCGCCGTTAGCGCGGCGTAATGACGATAATGACTTCATCACAGATCGTTTTGAATTATTTATTGGTGGTCGTGAAATTGGGAATGGTTTTTCTGAGCTTAATGATGCCGAAGATCAAGCAGAACGCTTCCAAAAGCAAGTCGCTGAAAAAGATGCGGGTGACGATGAAGCCATGCATTATGACGCTGATTATATTCGTGCGCTTGAATACGGCATGCCACCCACGGCAGGTGAGGGCATTGGTATCGATCGTTTGGTGATGTTGTTGACGGATTCGCCTTCTATTAGAGATGTGATTCTATTCCCTCACATGCGCCCAGAGTAAATAAGCACATAGGACTTCATCTTTCGCTCCAACTCGGCGTTGTCAACGTACTCGAATGGTAACGTACTTAATCTACGCTCACATTCTCCATGTGCTGATGCCTTGATTTGAAGCGAAATATAGTCGTCCTAAGCCCTTATTTTATATATCTAAAAGTAGGGGGTGTCTTTTTAACTATTTAAATAGATAAAAAGACACCCCCCTACTTTTTGGCATATTTGATTCTATTTAGTTTAATGCGACATAATCACTGGCACAATCATCGTGTCTAAAATCTTCTTCGTGACTCCACCAAATATTTTTCTTTGTAGGCTAGACGTTCCGTAGCTACCCATAATTAACAGATCTAAACTGTTTTCTGCGATGTGATTTAAGATCACTGTGGGCACATCAAAAGAACCCGTTGTGGTTCTTCTTACTGCTGCATTTATTCCATGTCTTCTAAGATGCTCGGCCAGATCATCTGCTAATAATTCGCCTTTTGCGGTTTTTGATTTTCCTTCTGTGACGACGAGTATAGTCACATTCTTTACCTGTTTTAACATAGGAATAGAATCATGTACTGCACGTGTGGTGGTGGCTGAGCCATCCCAAGCGATTAATGCATTTCTAGCAGGAATATGGTGGCTACCAATATAAGGCATAAAAAATACTGGGCGACCGCAATGTACAACGATTTTACTGGCGATTGATTCAATGAGGTCATAATTTCTATTTTCAGGATTTGCTTGTCT
>CALJIH010000049.1 GCA_937974135.1 uncultured Cocleimonas sp.
TGCTCTTGATCATACTAGACGTTAATTTGAAGAATAAACACATCAAGACAATAAAAATTAACAAACTTTAACAAAAAGAAACCTCCAAAAAGTGGGGGGGTGTGTTTTAATATTCAGTAATTTCGGCAATTACTCAAATTCTCATGTTAAATAACGAAAACCAACAAGCTATTGATGCCTTAAAAGAGGTGGCGATGGCGGGTATCAAAGAGCAACGTAGTTCTCGACGTTGGAGTATCTTTTTTAAAATCCTCAGTTTACTCGTCTTGTTATTATTCATCGGTGCCATGGTTGGCGCAGTCGCTGGGAAAAATAAGCGTCTTTCAGCTGCGTCTAGTTATACTGCGGTTGTAGATGTACAAGGTGTAATTATGCAAGGTGCTGAAGCCAGTGCAGATAATATAATTCCTGCATTGCAAGATGCCTTCAAAGACCCTAAAGCCAAGGGTGTGTTAATCCGTTGTAATAGCCCTGGTGGTAGCCCAGTACAATCGGCTTATGTATTTGATGAAATTAGACGTTTACGACTGCTATACCCAGAGAAGAAGGTTGTTGCAGTAGCCTCTGATGTGTGTGCGTCTGGTGGCTATTTTATTATTGCTGCTGCCGAAGAAATTTATGCCGATAAATCCAGTATCGTTGGGTCAATAGGGGTTCGCATGCAAGGTTTTGGCGTGGTTGAATTAATGGAAAAGGTGGGGGTCGAAAGCCGCGAATTAACGGCAGGTGAAAATAAGGCTATTTTAGACCCGTTTTCTCCTCGAAATTCTGAACATGAAGCGTTTATCAAGAAACAATTAGACAATACGCACCAACACTTTATTCGTGCAGTAAAAGCGGGTAGGGGCGATCGTTTAGGCACTGATCCCGATATATTTAGTGGTTTATTTTGGACCGGTGAAGATGCCAAGGGTTTAGGGTTAATCGATGGTTATGGTAGTCCGGCAAGTGTAGCCAGAGATGTCATCAAAGCAGAAACGATGATTAACTTTAGTCCTGTAGAAGATATTTTTGAGCGCTTAGGTAAACGCCTTGGAGCATCAATGACAGGTCTTCTATTGAATATGAATCAAGCGCCGAAACCTGTGTTACACCAGTAGTTCACTATTCGAAACTACTCATAATATCGACATTTTCGCGTAAAGTATTATGCACCGGACATCGATCTGCAATTTCCAGCATACGTTGGTGTTGCTCTTCGGTGAAGTCACCTTCTAGATGAATTTTACGAATGATCCTAGAGCTTGATCCATCAATTTCATTGGGTGGAATATAGTTTAAACGCACGGTGACAACGTCTAGTTTTATATTTTTACGTTCTGCATACATCTTTAATGTAATTGAAGTACAACTCCCTAAGGCTGACAACAATAAGTCAAATGGGGCAGGACCTTTGTTATCACCTTTATCTTGCTCTGGTTGATCAGCGTAAAGCGTATGACCACCACTGCTTATTTTTTGCGTGTAGCGATTGGCGGTATTTTCAACAAATATTTCCGTTGACATAAAACCTCCTAATATTGGTATTAATTTCCCACCTTAAACGATTAAAACTAAAAGTCTAACTAAATATTTTTATTATTAACGTTTAAAAGCGCCAAAAAGTGGGGGGGTGTCTTTTATTCTAACAATTATAGGTATAACTGCGTTATTAGTTAAAATTCGGTTAGAATAAGCCCCTTTTTATTGTAGTGCTGAATTTTTTAGTTTTCGCTACAAAATGGTATTGCTAAAAGCTCATGAAGAAACCAAATTCTCCAAAACAAGCTGAAAGAACTGATTTTAAATCCTTTGGTTTTTCCCCTTCGATTTATTCTTCGATTGAAGAAGCTGGGTTCACTGAACCAACTGATGTGCAGTTGGAAAGCATTCCCCATATTATGAATAACAAGGATGTACTAGCACGTGCTGAAACGGGTTCAGGTAAAACAGCAGCGTTTGTATTACCCATATTAGAGCGCATTCTCCGACAAAAATTAGCCAAGCAAGCGCAGAATAAACCTCTTGATAGATCCAATGTGGTGGGTACTTTAATTTTAGTACCTACACGTGAATTAGCGATTCAAATTCGAGAGGAATTTGAGCGTTTTGCAAAAAATATCGAAAACAAAGTGAAGTGTTTGAGTGTTTTCGGTGGGGTAAAAATAAATCCACAAATGATTGCATTACGCGGCGGTGCAGATGTGTTGGTTGCAACTCCAGGTCGCTTATTGGATTTAGAGCGTAATAATGCCATTTTGCTATATCAAGTCAAAACCTTGGTGATCGATGAAGTAGATCGACTCATGAAAGGGGATTTCGAAGAAGAGATCGATCAAATCGTTGCAAAATTACCCAAAGGTCGCCAGAACCTAATGTTCTCCGCCACCTTTCCTGAAAGTATTCGAAAACTGGTGCGTCGTGTCATGAACGAGCCAGAAATTATCAATGTTGATGAAATCAATGATGATGTTAGAACAGATCAGCGTGTTTTTACTGTAAATCGAAACAAAAAAAATGATCTGCTAGCCCATTTATTAAATACCTATGATTGGAAGCAAGTATTGGTTTTTTGTAGCGCAAAAAAGACCTGCGACAATCTTGTTAAAAAATTAGAAAAACGCGGCGTAACAGCGGTTGCCATGCACGGTAATCAACACCAATATGCACGAGCGAATGCCTTACGAGATTTTAAAGCAGGCACCACTCGTGTACTCATAGCAACTGATGTTGCTGGACGCGGCATTGATATTGGGCATTTGCCTTGCGTAATAAATTACGAATTACCGCGATCTCCCAATGATTATACTCATCGTATTGGTAGAACAGGACGTGCAGGAGAGACGGGCACGGCAATTTCTTTAATCTCGCATCAAGAGTATCAACACTTTGGTGTTATCGAAAAACGTATCGGTTTGATTTTAGAACGCGAGCAAATTGAAGGCTTTGAAGCCGATGCGGTGGCACCTGAAATACCAGATGGCGTAAAGTCTAAAAAGAAGAAACCCAAAAAAGGCAAACGACCAGCCTTAGTTAAAAAGAAAGAAAGTACCAAAAAAGCAGCTGCCAAAAAGAAACCAAAAGCTGAAAAGCTGAGTCTGGAAGAACGAAAACAAAAGTATGGCAAAGGCAGTAAAGACAAACAAGAAAAAACCACACCTGAGAAGGTAAAATCCGAGAGTAGCCCTTACTACACACGTGTTTTACCTAAAAATAAGGGTGAAGACTCATGAGCGATAATCCTTATTATTCAGGCAAAGGTTTTAAGAACAGGAAGAGCACCAATCCAGATGCTAAACGCGATGATGTAATTGAGCTAGAAAATGAAATTATTGAGGATGATGAACAAAATTTACATCTTTTCAAACGCGTAAGAATCGGCCGGACCAATGTTCTACGTGTAGTAAAGCGCCTGCCCTTTGGCGCCTATTTATCTGCTAGCAATGCCAAAGAAGAAATTTTGTTACCCAAGCGCTATGAACCAGAAGGTTGCAAAGTTGATGATCTACTCAAAGTCTTTATTTATTATGATTCTGAAGATCGCATTATCGCAACGACAGAAATCCCGCTTGCACAGGTAGATGAATGTGCTTACCTCAAAGTTGTGGACGTCAATAAAGTCGGTGCGTTTATGGATATGGGTTTGATGAAAGATCTTTTCGTTCCCTATGCCGAGCAAGAAACTCCTATGAAAAAAGGAGAATCTTACGTGGTGCGCACGTATCTTGATGAACACAGCGGTAGAATCATGGCCTCATCAAAGTTAGATAAATTCTTGCTGGAAGAATCGCATTCACACAGTGTGGGTCAAGCCGTTGATTTAATTATCTATGCCGAAACAGATTTAGGTTATAAAGCAGTTGTTGGTACAACTTATGTGGGTTTATTGTATAAAAATGAATTAGTACAGACTTTGAAAATTGGTGATAAAAAGCGTGGCTTTATTAAAACTGTTCGGACTGATAAAAAGCTGGATTTAACCCTAAAACAAGCTTCGCAACACACTCGTAGTGCTTTAGCCAATCAAATTCTCGATTTTATCCAAGCACAAGGTGGTAGTTCGACATTGTCGGATAAAAGCTCGCCAGAAGAGATTTATAAACAGTTTCGAGTGAGCAAAAAAGAATACAAAAAAGCATTGGGCGCACTCTATAAAAGACGTTTAATTCTCATTGAAAAAGATCTAATTAAGCTTGTATAAGCTAATATCTAAGATATTGAAAAGTCGTTAAAAGTAGGGGGGTGTCTTTTTTATCCTTTTATTGAATAAATAAAATACTCACAGTTTACCCAATAATCCCTGTCCTCTCGAGTACCCAATAAATTGCAATTAAGGCAATGATGATGGATGCAGGAATGGTAATGACTTTTCTATACCACGGCTTATTTCTAAACCACAAACCCACCAGTAAGAAACAGATTGCGATTACTGTAATTTGACCAATTTCTACACCAATATTGAATGCCACAAGCCCAATAGCAAAACTTCCTTCGCTAAGTCCAAAGTCTCTTAAAACACTAGCAAAACCTAAGCCATGAAGGAGACCAAAGGCAAAAATCACTAAAGGACGCCATCTGGTGAGTTGATTGAAAAATATATTTTCAATACACACATAAACGATGGAGGCGGCAATAAGTGCTTCTATCCATTTTAGGTTTTCATCAGTGAGAGGAATAAAGTCATAGATCCCAAGTGCTAGAGTAATGCTATGCGCTAGGGTAAATATCGTGACCTGGATGAGTAGAGGGCGCAGATGCGCACTCAGTAAAAACAGTCCAATAACAAATAAAATATGATCTAACCCTAAAGGAATAATATGTTCAAAACCTGAAACGATATAATTTTTAAAAATACTCCATTTGCTTTGTTCAACGATGCTAACAATGGGTACTTGCTCGCTTTTATCACCGTTCGTTAGATACGCATTAAATATATCTGGATTAGTTTCTGAACTGACACGTAAAACTGCATTGCCAAATTTCGCATCCCATTTCCAACTCATACTGTCGACATTTTCTGGAAGAAGTCCTGTTATATTGATATCCGAATCACGCGCTAGCTCAATATCACCGACCTCAGGAATGGTTACATCTAGAATTTGTAATGGCTCCCTATTGCCATTAAATTCTAAGTGCATGTTTTCTAAAAATGTAGGGCTAAACTTTTCAAATTCAGCATTTAATTCTGTGGGAGTAAGTCCTCTTAAGCGGTCGTATTTCTTCGCGTTTTCTGATTCTGAGGTATCATCATGTGCAGTTCCGATTTCAGCGAGCAAGGCTTCGAGATTATGTTTAATATTTAATTGATAAAACCCATTTTTATCAAAGGTAAAATCAACAATCGCAGGACGTATTTCATGCGCTTTGACACTGAAACTTATGAAAAAAGTAACTATCATCAAACTAATCAAACAATATAAAGTCAAAGGATTTGATGAATGCGTTGAGACTGATTGGTTAGTTTTATGTCGATGAACGTGCATTTTGAAACTTTGAAATGAATTAAGAGGTCGAATCTTAGCGTGTTTAAAATAAAAAACTATAAGAAATTTAACTTCTGTTGGGTAAATATTGGCTTAGCATTTTTTGTATTCATTTTATCCATAGATTCTAGAGCGCATGAAATGTGGCTGGAGCCCATACATTATTCAATAAAACACGGTGAAGGACTTCTGATTAACGAAAAAGTTGGGCAAAATTTCAAAGGGAATAAATACGCCTATTTAGACAGTAGTTTTAAATACATTAAAATCACCATAGGTGAAAATACTATTAATGTGAAATCTCGAATAGGCGATCTGCCTGCCATCCAAGAAAAGACTAAGCAAGAGGGTTTACATGTCGTGACTGCTGAGACTACTCCTTCTGAAATTAGCTATGGCAATCCAGATAAATTTACTCAGTTTTTAAAGGAAGATGGTCTGCAATGGGTGCTTGAAGCGCATAAAAAACGAGGATTACCTGAAAGAGGGTTTAAAGAAATCTATCATAGAAATCCTAAAACTTTAATTAAAGTAGGTCATGGCAAAGGCCAAGATAAAGCCCAAGGAATGCCATTTGAATGGGTAGTAAAAAATAATCCATACACCAGCAAAGGTACAATCCGAGCACAGTTATTTTGGCAGGGCAAACCAGCGCCGAATATGCACGTGAATGTATTTAACAAGCCAAAGCATAAATCGCCAGATTCAGAACTTATAAAAACAAGTTATAAAACCGACGCTGAGGGTGTGGTTGAGATTTCTAGAGCTCAAGGAGGATTGTTTCTTATTAATTCTGTAAAAATGATCCAACCCAACGAGAAAACGGAGCGAAAAACTAAGGCTGTATGGGAGAGCTTCTGGGCTTCTTTGAGTTTCGAGATACTGCTTAATATTTGAGCAATATACGCTTTATTTGATAAATTAATTGGTTTATTGTTAATCAATTATGAACTAAAACATAATAATTAAGAAATACCTCGGGATTAGGCTAACAATGAGATTGAGTATTTATTTTAATCCATTAAATTTGAAATTAAGGAAGAAGATATGAATATCAGATTTACACCTATGTTGGGCACTTTTTTGATCACAAGCATTATGGTCAGTGCTTGTTCACAAAGCCAAGTTCAAAATCAACCAGCTGCAGCAGCTACAGCCCCTGAACCGACTGGGATTGCACATACTCATCCAGCTAATAAATGTACAAACTCAATTAGTCATAGCCATGGTAATGGCGGCAATGCACATAAACATAGGTATGATTGTTCACCCGCAAATAATACCTATAAACCAGAGCCTGCCGTAGCACATACACATCCAGCACAGAAATGTACGCGTTCGACATCACACTCACACCCTAAAGGTGGAAGCGAACACTCACATAGTTATAACTGCAACGCTAAACCAAGTTCTGCAGGTGCGCATACTCATCCTGCAAATAGCATGACGAAAACTGTATCGCATTCTCATCCTAATGGTAAGCGCGCACATAAGCACCGTTATGGTGGCGCCAAAGCAAGAGCAACTGGTCAAGGGCATAGGCATCCAGCAAATCGTATGACGCGTTCAGTCATGCATACTCATCCAAATGGCAAAAGACCACATAAGCATCGTTACGGTGGTGCTAAATCAAGAGTATCTGGAGCTAATGCTCACAGACACCCAGCAAATAAATGCACACGGTCTGTTTCGCATGGTCATCCAAATGGTAAGCGTAAACACTCACATCGTTACAGTTGTAAAGGAAATGCCCATGCAAATGCCAATGGTCATTACCATCCGGCAAATAGTATGACTCGCTCTACTAGGCACAGTCATCCAAATGGAAAAC
The DNA here is from genome assembly GCA_937974135.1 of uncultured Cocleimonas sp. Lineage (GTDB taxonomy): Bacteria > Pseudomonadota > Gammaproteobacteria > Thiotrichales > Thiotrichaceae > Cocleimonas. The sequence goes on from CALJIH010000049.1 coordinate 7,294, forward strand.
GTAAGCATACGCATCGTTATTCAAAGTGAGATAGTTCGCATGTCTTGAGATAGACATTGAATTTATAAATCTTAATTAGCCTCGACTGATTATTTTAAATCTTTCGGGGCTTTTTTTTAATAATTGATTAGAAACTAAGCTAAACTTATTGTAATAATCAGACAATTAACCATAAAAAATTATTACTAATGAAAGTGCACATAAGCACTAATTATAAAATGCGAGTGAGAATTATAAATTTAAGACTAGCTCTAAATGCGCTATACCTTAGTGTGTTTGTGTTTATGAGTGCTTGCTCTGTCAGCGATGCACCCAAGTCATCTTCTAAGAGTGTGGATAAAAAGACAGTCCCCACTACTGTAAAAGTAACGGGAAAAGAACTCAAACATTCTCATCCATCTAATCCATGTACAGCCGCTTTAGATCATTCTCATGTGTTTGAAGATATAGAACATCAGCATAGTTATGATTGTGAAAATACAAATAAAATAATTAGTAACGCGCATGTGCATGAAGCCACTAAAAAAACCAGACGGTTCAGGCACGTTCATCCAAACGGTGCAAATAAACATTCACACCATAAAGAATGATGTGAATCACAATTAATAATCAAAGAGTACGATTTACCAAAATCACCTTGGCATGCATAAATTCATACTACGTTTTTATAAAACAAAAACGTGTTTTCATTCAAAAGTAGGGGAGTGTCTTTTTTCTTCAATTAAATGTTTTAATCTACCCACACTCGCGCGTTTCTAAACATTCTCATCCAAGGACTATCTTCTTCCCAAATATCGGGATGCCATGAATTGGTTACTGTTCTGATAACGCGTTCTGGATGAGGCATCATGATGGTGAAACGGCCATCAGTGCTACAAAGACCGGTAATGCCCATCTCAGCACCATTTGGGTTCTCTGGGTAATGCATGGTTGGTTGTCCACTGTTATCAATATACCGTAAACTTACACCATTTTTTTCAAATGCCTGTTCAGCGGTATTATCACCTGAAAATACAGCGCGCCCTTCACCGTGAGCAACAGCTATGGGAATTTTTGTTCCCTGCATGTCTTTAAATAAGATAGACGGAGATTCCATAATCTCAACCATTACCGCGCGACCTTCAAATTGTTCTGATTGATTGCGATAGAATTCTGGCCAATGTGTTGCACCTGGAATTAGGTCGCGTAAATACGAGAACATCTGACAACCATTACACACGCCTAGGCCAAACACATCCTCGCGTGCAAAAAATGCACTGAATTCATCTTTAGCGCGAGGATTATGCAAAATAGTTTTCGCCCAACCGCCACCTGCTCCTAAAACATCACCATACGAGAAGCCGCCACAAGCGATAACGCCTTTATAATTGGCTAATGACACTCGACCAGAAATAACATCCGTCATGTGGACATCTACAGCTTTGAAATTAGCACGATCAAATGCAACTGCCATTTCTTGCTGACCGTTTACCCCTTGTTCACGTAAAATTGCTACAGCAGGTTTTGTATTTAGATTGATATAAGGCGCAGCAATGTCTTCGTCGATATCAAAAGTTGTCGTGGCACTTAAACCTTGATCTTCACCATCATTGTATTCATCACCTAAGCGTTCAAATTCTTGCGCGGCACATTCGTCATTATCTCTTAGCGCTTGTAAGCGATAACTGGTTTCTGCCCAAATTTGTTGCAGTACAGAACGTTTTTCTTTGTAAATTTCTTGTCCTGATGAGGTTAAGATAATGTCATCACTAGTATTTAATGTACCAATAACATGCGAATAATCAGTGAGGTTATTGTTTGCAAGAAGCGCTAAAACATCAGCCAAATCAGTTTGGCGTACTTGAATGACAGCCCCTAGTTCTTCATTGAATAAGCTATCAATAGCATTCTCACCTAGTTTATCTAAGCTTACAGAAATACCAGTACGACCAGCGAAAGCCATCTCTGATAAAGTGGCCAGTAATCCACCGTCAGAGCGGTCGTGATAGGCAAGAATCTTTTCATCAGCATTAAGCGCTTGGATTGACGTAAAGAAATTAATGAGTGCGTTAGCATCATCGACATCTGGTGCATCCGCACCCACTTGTGAGTAGACTTGAGCCAGTGCAGAAGCCGCTAATCTATTTTTGCCTTTACCTAAGTCAATCAAGATTAGTTCTGTTTCACCTTTGTCTCGACGTAATTGTGGGGTTAAGGTTTTACGTACATCCTCTACTATCGAAAATGCGGTGGTTATTAACGATAACGGCGCTGCCATCTCTCTTTTGATAACGCCATCAGCGGTGTTTTGATCCCAAACAGTCTTCATCGAAAGGGAATCTTTACCGACAGGAATAGCAATACCTAGTTGCGGACAAAGCTCCTCACCAACCGCTTTTACCGTATCAAATAGCGCTGCATCTTCACCTTCATGCCCCGCTGCTGCCATCCAGTTTGCAGAGAGGAAGATATCTGAAATTTTTCCTATTTTAGCTGCGGCAATATTTGTAATGGATTCACCTATTGCCATACGCCCAGATGCCGCAGGATTAACCAAGGCGATTGGTGTGCGTTCACCCAATGCCATAGCTTCACCGTTATAGCCTTGATAATCAGCACAGGTAACAGCAACATCGGCGACAGGAACCTGCCAAGGGCCGATCATTTGATCACGGTTTACCATACCGGTAATGGAGCGATCACCAATAGTAATCAAAAATGATTTTGAAGCGACCGTAGGTAAACGTAACACACGTTCTATTGCTTCTTCTAACTTGATATCCGTTAATTCTAGGGCTGGTTTATGATAACTCTTATGACTGACGTCACGCGTCATTTTCGGTGGCTTACCAAGTAACATATCCATCGACATATCAACGGGGTTGTTCTCAAACAAATCATCGTGAACTTGAAGATGTTTTTCTTCCGTGGCATGACCTACAACTGCATAAATAGCCCGTTCACGTTCACATAAAGCTTTAAATGAGTCTAATTTATTTGCATCTATCGCTAAAACATAACGTTCTTGTGCTTCATTACACCAGATTTCCATGGGTGCCATTCCTGGCTCATCGTTTGGAACATCACGCAGTTCAAACTTACCACCGCGACCTGCATCGTTAACAATTTCAGGAATAGCATTTGAAATTCCACCTGCACCAACATCATGAATCCATAGAATCGGATTGTCATCACCCATCGCTACACAACGATCGATAACTTCCTGCGCGCGACGTTCCATTTCAGGATTACCTCGTTGTACTGAGGCAAAATCCAAGCTTTCAGCACTGGTGCCACTTGCCATGGATGATGCAGCTCCTCCGCCTAATCCAATCAACATCGCAGGTCCGCCCAATACCACGATAGGAGTTTCGGTTGGAATTTCTTTCATCTCGATATTGTTAGGACGAATATTACCCAATCCACCTGCGAGCATGATTGGTTTGTGATAACCGCGAAGTTCCTTGTCTGAGGTGGCACCTGGGACTTCAGCTTCAAAACAGCGGAAGTAGCCCGTGAGATTCGGGCGTCCAAATTCATTGTTAAATGCTGCCGCACCAATTGGACCCTCGAGCATAATGTCTAAGGCGCTATCTATACGACTGGGTTTGCCAAATTCGACTTCCCATGGCATTTCATAATCAGGAATTTTAAGATTAGAAACCGAGAAACCGCACAGACCTGCTTTTGGTTTTGAACCATTGCCAGTAGCGCCTTCATCGCGGATCTCACCACCGGAACCCGTGGCTGCACCTGGAAAAGGAGAGATTGCAGTTGGATGATTGTGAGTTTCTACTTTCATCAGCATATGCACTGCTTCTTCAACATACCCATATTCCTGAGTATCACTGTTGGGAAAGAATTTTGTTGCAGCTGAGCCTTCGACCACTGACGCATTGTCGTGATAGGCAGATAACACACCTTCAGGTGATTGCTTGTAAGTATTTTTGATCATGCCGAACAAGGTTTGATCTTGTTTTTCACCATCAATAACCCAATCTGCATTAAATATTTTGTGTCGACAATGCTCTGAGTTTGCTTGTGCAAACATCATTAGCTCTACGTCTGTTGGATTCCTCTCTAATGCTGCATAATTTGTAGCAAGGTAGTCAATCTCGTCATCAGACAGGGCTAAACCTAAATCGGTATTAGCTCTTTCCAAGGCTGCTTTGGCATTGTTGCCTAAATCAATTCTCTTAAGCGGCTTTGGTTCGGCATCAGTAAATAATACTTCAGCATCATCTTCGTGCTCTAAAACTACTTCAATCATTCGGTCATGAATTTTACCCTTAATAAAGAAGCGTTGATCAGATGCGAGCTGCGTGAAATCGTCTTTGTACTCTATAAAGTATGCTATGCCTCGTTCAACTCGTGCAACCTTATCTAAGCCACAATTATGAATGATGTCGGTGGCTTTACTCGACCATGGGGATATTGTCCCCGGGCGCGGCGTAACTAAAAGAAGTTCTCCATAGGGGCGACCATCTTCATCGCTTTCGCCGTAATGTAAGAGCTCTTTGAGTTGCTGAAGCTCTGTTTCTGATAAATCGTCTTTGGTCTTGACGAAATGCCAGTATCTCGCATGAATATCACTTAAACCGGTGAGTGATTTTTGTAAAGAATCAAATAGTTTTTTCTTATTAAAATCGGAAAATGCACGGCTACCTTCGAGTATTAACATAGAGATTTTTTGTCTTTAGGGGATAAGTGCCTATGATAAGTTTGCTGAGAATTTTTTTAAAGGTTTAATCAAATTAAATTAAAGATATGTTTCAATATTCTTTTAATTAATATCAATTAATCTTGTTAAAAAGTAATTTATAGATTAATCATTTGAGGTATACTATAAATAGTTATTTCCATAAGCCATGTTTATGATTGTAACTTTATAGCTAGGGAGCTTGGCGCACAAAATAAATGAAACTAACGTTTTTTAATCTTGTGCCATGTATGAAGTAAAACTAATAAAAGGGCCTTCCATGATTAAGTGGATCAATGTCAATTCTAAAATTATGTCTAGAATTGCTTATAACTCTGAAGTAAAAACAATGTATATTGACTTTAAAGATAGTACTGTTGATACCCCGTATGCTGGCGTCAACAAAGCATTATTTAAGTCATTTTGTGAGGCAGATAATATTGATGAATATTTTGAAACCTTCATAAAAAACAAGTGTAAAAAAGTCGAAATTGATATAGAAAATACTGTAAACATCCGCCTTTAAGTATTTATTTTGCAGGCAATATAGTTATTTTTTTCATAAACTTGTTAAATGGATAAAAGGTTCATTTTTTTTTGAACCATATCATGTGTCAGCCTACCTATCTAATAGGGTAATACCTACGTATTAGATATATTAAAATAAACGGCGTTGTAGCATGGTTGAATGGGCTTTTGTAAATACACATAAAATAAATCGAATCGGTTATAACAAAGAGGTTCAGTCTTTGTATATTGACTTTGTTGGAAGTTTGACTGATACGGCCTATATCAAAGTGCCCGAATCACTATTTGAAAGCTTTAAAGCGGTAAAGTCACCTGATAAGTTTTATGATCAATTTATCGACGGTTATTTTGAAGTTTTAAAGTATGACTAATAAACTGACTTTATGATAATTTAATCATTCATTTAAGTATTTTCACCTGCACTTTCACAACCCCTAAACGTTGATCAGCAATTCTAACAAATGCAGTTTTCGATAAATCAATTACTCGACCTTTAACAAAAGGTCCGCGGTCATTAATCCTTACAATCACGCTCTTTCCATTGTTTAAGTTTGTGACTTTAACTCTTGTACCAAAGCGAAGTTTCTTATGTGCTGCTGTCAATGCATTCTGATCAAAACGCTCGCCATTTGCAGTTTGTCTGCCTTGGTATTTATCGGCATAGTATGAAGCGATACCTGTTTCGTAATATCCTGTGGTGGCTTGGCTTTTTGTTGAGCGATATTGTGAACAAGCGCTAAGACTCGCTATCAGTAAAAAAAGTAATAATCGTTTTGTCATATTTGATATGTCCATGCGCGTCGTTAAGCGGGATAGTTATGGAACTAAGTCACAATAACAGCTTAGCTGATTTTAAGTAGATGGTTTAGTTAAAATCACGTAAAAGTAGGGGGGTGTCTTTTCTAGAATTTGAAATTGATAAAATACGCATTATTGATTGTCATGTAACACGTTCTAAATTACCCTCCAACCATGACCTTTTTAATCATTAACATGGCGATGCTCGCAGTGTTTATTCCTACTTTTTTCTTTGTTTCTCTGACACCAGGGATGTGCATGACGCTGTCTATGACACTCGGTATGACGATTGGTCTTCGTAAGACATTGTGGATGATGGCAGGTGAGCTCGTGGGTGTGGGATTAGTTGTCGTGCTAACGCAAATAGGAGTTGCTGCAGTGTTATTGACCTATCCTGCATTGTTTATTGCGTTTAAATGGGGAGGTGGTTTATACCTAGCTTATTTGGGGTATGAAATGTGGCGTTCACGAGGGCGTTTGGCTATTCAAGAAAAAACAGATGTTAATTTACAAGTCTCTGGACGATCCTTGATATTTCAAGGGTTCATAACAGCGGTTGCGAACCCAAAAGGTTGGGCATTTTTTATTGCGTTATTGCCTCCTTTTATTGATCAAAATTTAGCCTTAGCACCCCAACTATCAGCGTTTTTAGTGATTATTTTGACTCTAGAATTAATCTGTTTAGTTCTTTATGCTTTAGGCGGTCAATCCTTGTCACACCTGTTACGTAAACGAGATAATGTACGTCTGATGAATCGGTTTGCCGGTACATTAATGGTTGGTGTAGGTATTTGGTTAATCGCGGGTTAGGTATTGAGTTGTCAAATTTTTGACTGAAAAAACCAACACTTAAAGAACTATTTGATTCATGAGTTTCATTACTTCCAAGGTTTTTTGGTCATTTTCACCAAACGTTAATTGACTCGCCGTTAAGGCTCTTTGGTAATATTCCTTTGCAATAACGTATTCTCTTTTAATGGTATGGATTTCACCTAATTTCTTTAACGTGATGATCGTTTGTTCGTTGTTTAATCTCAGATATTTTTGACGGGTATTTTGCATACCTACAAATAGCCCTTTGTCTGCCCCTTTATTCGAACCTTCCAATTTTTTAGATAAAGACTTTTCATAATATCTTTGTGCTTCATCATATTGTTTATTGTTCTCAGCATAACCACCCAACTTTTCATAAATATTAATCATGAGAAGTGTATCGGGTTTTTTTAATTTTTCGATTATGGCTATGGACTTTAAAAGATACGCTTTTTCTTGTTGTTTATTATTTAGCAATGCATGTAGCTGTGCCATTTGTGCATACATAGAGGCTATCTTAGGGCTGTTTTTAGTGTCGCTATTAACGTTTTTTTCTTTTAATTCATAAAGCGTCAACGCTCGTTTGTGCTCTCCATTTTCCATTGCCTCCTGAATTGAAAGCTCTTCATTGCTTTTGCTTAAATTTTCAAAAAAATCAGGATAGATGTAGTTGATGATTATTGCGTAAATAATCAGTGAGATGATGCTATAAAATATGATATTGGATTGGCGATTTGTCATTGAATCCCTTCTTATATGCCTTTTCTTTTATAGCTGGAAATCTTAAACAATTAAAGTGCCAATCATATTTACAATATTATCTCGCGTTGTAAATCGATTAATTCTACAGATAAAAACTCGGCTAGCTTCTTGGCATCACTGCTTAATTGATTCAGATCATTATGATTGAGGATATTAACCCTCCGGCCATTTTTGGTAAATATATTGAGTTCATAGCAAGGATAACTTAAACCATGTTTACTGGTGATCATTTTATTTAATATTTGTAAAGACACGATATTTTTTATTTTAACCGATCGATCAATATTGTTTTTAAATGTTCCTCTGGGCTTATCAAAAGTAGCATGCTTCATAAATGGCTTAACGAGGGTGAATCCAAAGGTAGCAATCGCTATACCAAGACCTCCTAAGAAAAGCATGAAATCAACTTGATTGTTCTTTAGGTATACCATTGCTGCAAGCAACAGTAAAAATAAGCCAACAACAATATATATAACGCAAAATAACAATGAACTAATCGTAGGTTTTAGATATGCACTATCTTCATTGAAGATAATTGTATGAGACCTGAATTTTGGCCCCTTACGAATTAACGTTCTACTAAGATCAATAGAAGCATTTTGAATATCCATGATGATTATTCCTG
>CALJIH010000050.1 GCA_937974135.1 uncultured Cocleimonas sp.
ATCAAGGTACAGGAATTCCTGAGGATAAAATTTCAGCTTTATTTGAACCATTCGTCAGACTTTCCGAAGCACGTGATAGAGATAGTGGTGGATATGGTTTAGGTTTAGCCATTGCAAAACGTGCGATTGAATTCCACCGAGGCCAGATATCCGCTAAAAATCAAACAGATAGCGGCTTGTTAGTCGGGATAGTTTTACCCGTTGATCAGTAAAATTACTTGTGAAATAGCAATTTACATTAAATTACACATTCTAAACCCACATTTACAAGCAGATTCTTAATAATACACTCAACTAATCAAGACAATCTGTCCACACTTGGAGAGCAACAGAAAGTCTTTAATACTTTGGGAGTAATAAAATGAAAACACGTACACTTATAGCAACAACATTAATTTCTGGTTTATTAGCCGTTGGCGCAATTGCCAATGCAGACTCTAGTTTCGGTCATAAGGGCGGACACGGTAAGTACAGTCAAATGACTGAAGCAGAAAAATCTGAACGTATGGAAAAACGTTTAAATCGAATGGCAAAAAAATTAGGTTTAAGTGAAGAGCAAAAAACACAAATGCGCTCACTAAAACAAAACCGTCGTAACGAAATTAAACCACTACGCAATGAACAGCGTGCGATTCGTAAAGAAATTCGCCAGCTTGATCCTAACGCCAGTGATTATGCCGCGAAGCTTGCTGATGCTGCGAATCGTCAAGCAGAAATTACGCGTCAGATGATTATTGCTAAGGGAAATCAACGCCAACAAATGGCGACGATTTTAACGCCAGAGCAACTAGCGAAGAAAAAAGAAATGCGCGCGAAACGTAGAGCAAAGTTTCACAAAAAAATGCATAGAAAGCATCACAGAAAACAACAAGAGTCTTAAAACTCTTTGTAAGTGCAAAATAAAAAGGCGGATTAATATCCGCCTTTTTATTGTCTGTAATATTAAAAAAGACACCCCCCCACTTTTAAGCATTTTTAAAACGCAAAAAAGCGAGGGTGTACTTCGACCAAGCTTAGTACGAGTGCTCAACAGAACAGTCTTTTTAGATTAATTCTAGTTAACCGCTGCCACTAACGTGTTGCTCTCAACGTCTAAATGATTTTTCAATCCACCCAAAGCAGATTCAATTAACATCGAGTAGTATTCAGGTAATGGTTCTTCAATTACTTTATCTAAGCGTAATTGAATCATTCTAATTACCCCGCCAAAGATCAATGAAGTAGCTATCCATGTATTTGTTCTGGTAAGTTCACCTTGTTCCATCGCAGATTCAACAATATCAGTGATTTTAAGAAAAGGTTCAGTTTTACAAATTAAGTCTTCTTCATGAAGGAACTCAGGATGTTTGGCGTGAAATGCGAAAGCGATAATAGTGCTATGTGTTTCGGTGTAGCTAAAAAGCTGTTTTATGATTTCTTTAATTTGTACTAATGGTGAGTCAAAATCACGTGAAACATCTATCACTAATTCGTCAATTTCATTGATGACATGATCATAAAGCGCTTTTGCAATGCCATCTTTACCGCCAAAATGATTGTAAATAGAACCAATACTTACATCTGCAGTTTTTTGAATCTCGTGCACAGAAACATTGTGATAGCCATTCGCCACAAATAAATCTAACGCCGCAGTTAAAATTCTACAATCAATAGGTTCTGGTGATTCAGGTTGTCGTTTTAAATATGGCATAAAGAAAAAAGTTATTAAGTTTAAACGGATGCTACCGCAAATTGTAAACTAAAGGTCTATTACCAAAAGGATATACCTTTCTCGTTGACAAGAATGAACATTCATTCTACTTTAAATATAACATATATTTATCAATGTAGCAGAATAGCTAATTCCAATTCTAATAATTACAGACATAACGCAAAAAAAGTAGCTATTCGGTGTATGTATAAAATGTAATTCATTAATTTATGGATGGAGAATTCAAATGATTAAACAGAAAATTGCAACAACCTTAGCGGTATTCACACTGTTATTTGGCACCAGCTTTTTAGTATCAAATGTTTATGCGGATGAAACCTGCATGTCGCCCTATATGGCTAAAATAGTTGGCCAAGAAGACTTCGTATATGTCTGGACATTAGGCGATGAAGGCTTAGGCGATGGACAAGATAAGTTAGTTACCGTCGATGTAAATCCAAAATCACCAAAATACGGTACAGTCATTGAAACCCTCTCTGTGGGTGGTCGTAATGAAGCCCATCATTCAGGGTTTACAGATGATCGTAAATACCTATGGGCGGGGGGCTTGGACACGAATAAGATTTTTATTTTTGATGTACACACTAATCCTGCTAAACCTTCTTTGACCAAAGTAATCACTGACTTTGTTTCTGCCAGTGGTGGAGTAGTAGGACCCCATACAACCTATGCCCTACCAGGTCGAATGATGGTAACGGGTTTATCTAACAATAAAGATAACGGCGGTAGAACAGCCTTAGTTGAATACTCTAATGCTGGTGAATACATCGCAACACACTGGATGCCAACGGATGAAAACCTTCGAGGCGCCGAGAAAACAGGTAAGTTCGCAGACGGCTATGGATATGATTTACGTGCACTGCCGCGTCGTAATGTAATGGTCACATCATCCTTTACCGGTTGGTCTAACTACATGATGGATCTTGGTAAAATGGTAAAAGATCCTGAAGCAATGAAACGTTTTGGTAATACGGTCGTTATTTGGGATTTACATACAAAAAAGCCAAAGAAAATATTAGATGTTCCAGGTGCACCATTAGAAGTGCGTTGCGCGTGGCAGCCAAATCAGAACTGGTGTATTACTACGACAGCACTAACATCTAAACTTTGGTTAATCTATGAAGATGCTGATAATGAGTGGCAAGCAAAACCTATCGCAGACATTGGCGATGCCTCAAAGATTCCATTACCAGTAGACATTTCTTTAGAGTCTGATGACACGGGTGTTTGGATTAATACCTTTATGGATGGTAAAACCCGTCATTTTGATCTCACTGATCTTGATAACGTGAAACAAACCTATGAGAAAGTCATTGATACTCAAGTAAACATGGCATCATCAAGCTGGGATGGTAAGCGCGTTTATTACACATCATCGTTACTTGCCAATTGGGATAAAAAAGGCGACGACAACAGCCAATATTTCAAAAGCTATCATTGGGACGGCAAAGAACTCGTTGAGAAATTCAGCATAGACTTTAATGCGCTTAAGCTGGGGCGTGCGCATCAAATGCGTTTCGGTGCTTACTCCTTGTATAGCAATTTTAGTCCTATTGAGAAGACAAGTAAGCTTGCAAAGTTAATTAAGCAAGAATAAAAATATTTAAAAGATAAGGGGTGTTTTTTTACTCATCACTTTTAACGAATAATATGTACTATAGGTACTTCCTTACGGGAGTACCTACATACTTTTAGCGTTTAGTGAGCTTCTAAAGTACACCCCTCTACTTTTTGATGGTTTTGAATCATATGTCTTTATGCTTTTTTAAACAGCTAGGAATAAACGGATTAATTATTCTATCCGTGATATTCCCTGTTACTGTTTACTCTGCCACAAATACAACTGAAACTACTTCTGCCGTACCACTCGCTCTGGGTTATGGGCCGTTAGAATATGAACTCGCTGAAGTAGGTAGTTACAAACTTCCACCCTTGCAAGATGCACCCAATGGTGTCGTGTTAAATGCAAAAGGCGAGACCGAAAATTTACATGATTTGTACAAAGGCAAATATACCCTGCTGAGTTTCATGTACAGCAACTGCAATGACATCAATGGTTGCCCGCTTTCGTCTTATGTTTTTTATAAAATAAAAGCGGCAATGAATAAAGATCCAGAACTAGCTGCGAAGCTTCGCTTAGCAAGCTTAAGTTTTGACCCAGAAAACGATTCGCCCGCGGTAATGAAGCTTTATGGCAATAACTTTAAATATGCTGGTAACCAAGGCGAATGGCGATTTCTTACCACAGCATCAGTCAAAAATTTAAACCCAATTCTAAAAGCCTATAACCAAGACATTCAACGTGAAATGAGTGTGAATGGTGATAAAACTCGAAACATATCGCATATTCTTCGTGTCTATCTAATAGATCCAAAATTGAAAATTCGAAATATTTATAGTGTTGGTTTTTTACATCCCGATTTATTGATAAATGATTTAAAAACTCTTTTTTTAGAAGAACAAAGTAATCAACAATTACTACTCGCGAACGATGAAAATTTACCAGCAACTCCTAAGTTATCCATCCCTGGTGATTGGAAAGAAGGTTATGATAAAAAATCTTACGTTACAGACAGTAAATCTTTGGCTGATCGTAATGGAGTTGAAGCAAACTTATTGGCAATCGCACAAAACCAACCACTCGGATTGCCAAAGATCAAAGAACCCAGTGACAATCCATTAAGCAAAGACAAAATTTCCTTGGGACGTAAGCTATTTTTTGATCGACGATTATCGTTAAATGATACGTTTTCATGTGCGATGTGCCACATCCCCGAACAAGGTTTTGCCAGTAATGAGTTATCAACTGCGGTGGGTATTGAAGGCAGAAGTGTTAGACGAAATACACCTACCATTTATAACATTGCTTATGCAACACGGCTATTTCACGATGGTCGGGAAGATTCATTAGAACAACAAATCTGGGCGCCGTTATTAGCTAAAAATGAAATGGCTAATCCATCTGTGGGTTACGTCATAAATAAAATTAAAGCGATTCCAGAATACAAAGGTCTCTTTGAAAAAGCATTTAATGGTCAAGGCGTAAATATGGATACTCTCAGTAAAGCTTTTGCCAATTATCAACGCGCACTAGTATCTGCTGATTCACCTTTTGACCGATGGTATTTTGCTAAAAAGAAAAATGCACTAAGTGATAGAGCCAAGCGAGGGTTTGAACTATTTACTGGAAAGGCGAATTGCTCATCGTGCCATGCCATCAACAAAGATTTTGCGTTATTCACTGATAACCAAATGCACAATACAGGTACTGGTTTTAATGAATCCATGGGTATCCGGCCAGCAACTGAAAGAGTCGCTTTAGCACCCGGTGTGTTTGTCGATGTGGATACGTCCATTATCGATTCTGTGGGTG
>CALJIH010000051.1 GCA_937974135.1 uncultured Cocleimonas sp.
TCTCATTCAAACTTAAATAACTTAACTAAATTTTGAAGGATAAATATTATGAACATTACAGTAAAAACAGTTTTAACAAGCGCACTTTTAACAGCAGTTATCGCAGGTACATCTGCAAATGCAGGTAGAGCAGAATTACCATCATTTGATAATGACAACATTGTAGTAACAGCAGCTGAAAAAGTATTTTTAAACACTTCTGGTGGTATGGCTCAACAATCAATTGCATACGCTGACTCAGTAAGTATTAAAAAAGTAAGCTTTCAAGCTCCAGTAGCTAACCAAGAAATTAACCGTTAATCGGTACTTATAAAACTTAAAGGTATAAAATTATGAACACTAAAGCAATCTTAGCAAGCTCACTTTTCACTGCTCTATTAATAGGAGCTTCTGCAAACGCAAATATGGTTGGAGATTTAACAGATTACGTTGATAACTCAGCATCAGTTGAATTACAAAAAGTAAGTGTAGAATTATCAGCGCCAAGTTATACACAACAAGTGAACCGATAAGCACAAATAAACATTTAAACTCTTCTCTCTGACCCTAAACATTTGTTTAGGGTTTTTTTATGTCTAAAAAAAATCCCTGTTATTGATACCTCAGCTTTTAGATCTTTAAAAAACGCAAGTTTGAACTACAAATAAGCATTAAAATTATACGCGTTATTGTGATGAGAGATTGTCACTAAAACGTACATAAAGTCGAAAATAGTAAACGGTACTATTGATCAATATGAGTATCAAAAGGGAGGTGTTGTAGCATGAAAACGCAAGAAGTTTCTCATGGTGGCCCGAGGTGGAATCGAACCACCGACACGAGGATTTTCAATCCTCTGCTCTACCAACTGAGCTATCGGGCCGTAGAGAGGGCGCTATTAGAGCGTTTTCAGGTATAGTTGTCAAGTGCTAACTGAGCTTAAACGACGAGAGTTTTTAATCCTCTGCAAAGCGTTAAAAATAATGAATAAATCCCTAGTATTTTTTGCCATAAGTTACTTATTATGCTGAGACTTTGCGACATTTTATTCAATCAAAGCGATACTTAAAAATATGTTTGAAATAGCTCTCTTCGAACCTGAGATACCACCAAATACGGGTAACATAATGCGTCTCTGTGCAAACACAGGCTGTCGCTTGCATTTGATTCATCCTTTGGGCTTTGATTTAGATGAAAAAAAGCTTAGACGTGCCGGTATGGACTATCGTGATCTTGCGACGATTCAAGAGCATGAAAACTATGCAGCATTTTTAACAGCTAATCCTGAGAAAACAATCTATGGATTAACCACTAAAGGCAGCAAGAATTACTGCGAGGTTGATTTTACCCCAAACTCAATCTTATTATTTGGTCCTGAGACTCGTGGATTGCCAGACGATGTTCTACACTCTTTATCAACCGAGCATAAATTACGACTTCCAATGCATCCCGAAAGCCGTAGTTTGAACTTATCCAATACTGTTGCGATTGTTACTTATGAAGCATTGCGACAAAATGGTTTTGTAGGTCTCGCATAACCTTGTGCTGAATGATTCGATATCAAATTGCTATCTCAATAATGCTCGCCTAAACTACTAAAATGAAATTTATCAACGGTCTTAAATCATTAAAAAGCAATCAACAAGAATGCGTTGCGACCATTGGTAACTTTGATGGCTTACATCTTGGCCATCAAACTATCTTGGCGAATTTAAAAGACAAAGCGAATGAGTTAAAACTACCTTTAACCGTGATAAGTTTCGAGCCTTTGCCTGCCGAATATTTCATGCTAGAGCCACCAGCAAGAATTTATCCGTTACGCGATAAAGTTAAACAACTATCTAATCTTGGGGTTACTAATTTCTTATGCTTAAAATTTAATTCTGAGCTTGCAAGTAGCCCACCTGTTGAATTTATCAAAAGTATTCTCATTGATAAGCTCAATGTTAAGTATTTGGCGGTTGGTGATGATTTTCGGTTTGGTTATAAAAGAGAAGGCGGCTTTACCTTATTAAAAGAAGTAGGTGAAGCAAACGGAATGATCGTTGAAGATACATCTACCCAAGTTCTAGACGGTGAAAGAATTAGCAGTACCCGCATCCGTGAAGCGCTAAGCATAGCTGATTTAAAAACAGCTAATAATCTTTTGGGACATAAATATCAACTAAACGGTAGGGTGCGCCATGGTGATAAGCGCGGCAGAACGATTGGTTTTCCAACGCTTAACATGAAAGTAACCAATAATATTGCACTTAAGTTTGGTGTATACGCCGTTAAAGTTCATGGTTTAAATGACAACTTAAAAATAGGGGTAGCAAATCTTGGAACTCGCCCAACCGTAAATGGTATTGAAAATCGATTGGAAACCCATTTATTTGATTTCGAAAAAGATGTATATGGAGAATACATTGATGTCGAATTTGTAGATTTTATTCGTGCAGAGCAAAAGTTTGAAAGCTTCGAGGACTTAAAACTACAAATTGATATCGATGCAAATAAAGCCAAAAAAATACTTAGCTAAGAGTATTTTCTTAAGTGTTTCTAATTTTTTCGATTGTTTATAAATTTACTCGGAATTGATTTTCGATATTCTTGAATATAATTTTTCACAGCCTCTTTGTATTGTTCAACGCTGCGCTTAAAACTATTTCTACTTTTGTCATAAACACCAATTTTGTGATCGAATTTTACCAACTGATTAATCTCTATAAAAAACTCATCGGATAAAGGATTACTTTCACTCTGGTAATCTAATGCTTGCTTATACGTATTCTCTACGAAGTCTTTGCTAAAAGCTGATAATTCTTTACAAGCAGAAATTAAATTTTGTGTAGCCGTATCATTCGCCTTAACTCCCTTACTTGATATTTTATCAACTGCCCTTGTATAGGTATCGATGGTGTTTCTTAAGGTAATAGCGTCAAAGTCATTGATTTGTTTATATGACTCTGCAAATTTTTCGGGATTAAAATGATAAAAAAGTTTAACGTAATGCGCTCGCGCATAAACAATTGATTCATCTCCTAAGATCGTACATTGTTTTAATATTTGGAACCTATCTACGCTATTACATCCGCTAATAAATAACAGCACTAAGCATGCCAACACAAATTTACTCATTATTTTCATTTAATCATCTTGCTCAGCATTACTACATATACCTTCCTAAATAATAGTACTGTGAAAAAATAATACAAATGATACGTAAGATAATAGCGAGTAATAATTCTATGATGAGAATAAGATAAATTCATTATTCTTTAAAAGACACCCCCCCACTTTTAGGCGGTTTATAGATCTTTACTTTTGGGTCAGCTAAAGCTGATATCTTCATTTCGTTTAAGCTAAATGAAATTAGGTTTATACCATTTAGATAATCGAATCTGATAATTGGTCAATTATCTTTGTTTTTTATACCTTTATCCGAAGCAAGGTTTTTGCTTCAACTTTTATAAATATACTGTTTATTCATTAGGGGAAATATTAAACGAGGATATTATGCGCAACTTTAATCTTATATTTTTAGCAGCTTTGTTAACAAGTATGCTATTTCAAACAACTGCTCAAGCGCAAACTCCTGAAGAGCAACAAAGAATTCGTGAAATGCGTTTATTAGAGTGGCATGCACAAGAACAAGCTCAATTTAATGCTGCTCAAACACAAAATATTTCTTTGGATCAACCCTATCAGCCTGAATCTGTGCCAGAAACAACAGCTGCTCCAAACAGAGAAGATCTATTCAATGCCGCAAGTGCTGGTAATATTCAGCAGATGAGTAAATTACTCGCCGAAGGTTTAGACGTAAATATTTCTAATTCAGAACGAGAAACAGCGCTACACATGGCAGCAGCAAGAGGGCACTTTGAAGCAGTCATGTTTTTAGTAAGAAACGGCGCTTGGGTGAATGCACCAACGATTAAAAATTGGATTCCATTGCATCATGCCGTTCGTTTTCGTCATCCAAATATTGTTAATTTTTTGATCCAACGCGGGTCATCAGCATCTTCAAGAACATCAGATGGTTTGAGTGCTATTGATATGGCAAGAAATAATAACGATTACCGCATGCTATCTATAATGGGTGCACGATAAAAGCTCTATTCAATAAAATCTTAAAAAAACATCCAGTTATTACCACGACTTTCAGAAGGACAAAAAGTCACGATTAATGGTAATTAATACCTTAAAAGCCACCATTAGTTTGATCGGTGTACTCACTAATTCGCATATTCAGCTTCATAATTATATTTCTTTTATGAACTGTGTATGTCGATGTCAAAAAAAACAATATGCATTTGCTTAAGCCTACTTTTATTGATTAGCTTATCTTTTCAAACACAGGCAGCAAGTACTTCTACTAACATAAAAATTGGGGTAGTTATTAAGTCTATACAGCAGTGTAATTATGATTTTTCTTTACTAAAATCATCCGGTTCTCATTCATTTGCAAATAATTACGGCTTACATTCTTCTTCATGCGATAGTAGTAACCAGAAAATGCAACAACACGTAAAAAATGTTTTTTACACAACAAACACTGAAATCGACACCATGAATGATAGTCGTATTAGAGTATTCATGACCGTTCAATAATATAATATTGGTTTTCAATACTTATTTTAATATTAACCCGTGCAATCCAAACGATAGTTACTTCAATATTTTCTGCAACCAAATTGAAATATCATTTATTTCTTCCAAACACAAAGAATGCTCCATTGGATAAGCTTTTGCTTCAACGTTATATCCTTGAAATTGTAGCGCTGGTGCGTAATCTTGCCAGCTAGCAAATGGAATCACAGGGTCATATTCGCCATGTGCGGCAAAAATGGGGATATCCTTTTGCTCATTACTTGCCTCGGCGAAGACGTTTTCTTTGAACGGAATGTAAGTGGATAGTGCCATAATTCCAGCTAGTTTTTTTGGATAGCGTAATCCTGTATGTAAAGCGATAACACCGCCTTGTGAGAATCCAGCAAGTAGTATTTTTTCTGATGGTGTACCACTATTGATTTCCTCATCTAGCATATGATTAATCCAATTGACCGTGGTTAAAATATCATCTTCTTTGGCAGTTTTAGATCTATCCAAAGATAGCAAATCGTACCAAGCTCTCATCTCCATACCATTGTTCAATGTCACGGGTCTGATAGGTGCATGAGGAAAAACAAATTTTGCTTTTATCGTGTCTGGTAATTTCAACTCAGGAATAACTGGCACGAAATCATGACCATCAGCGCCAAGCCCATGCATCCAAATAACAGTAAATTCGGTGTCTTCTGATGTTTTTACAATTTCTGCGGGTAAATTTTGCATGTTAATTTCCAATGAAAAGCGTATAAAAGTAGGGGGGTGTCTTT
>CALJIH010000052.1 GCA_937974135.1 uncultured Cocleimonas sp.
TCGGGTATCATTTTACTGGCGATGGGCATTCCGTTGAATATGTTTACCGTAATTTTTGCGATGTCTCGTAGCGTTGGTTGGATTTCACATTGGAATGAAATGATGCGAGATCCTGAATCGAAAATAGGGCGTCCAAGACAATTGTACGAAGGTGCATTGCCGCGTGATTATGTAGAGATAGATAAACGTGCTTAATTAAGATTAAAAAGACACCCCCCTACTTTTGATTGATCTCGAAACAATGCTTTTACATTCTTAGGTATTTTTTACTGGAATTGCACGACAACCTTCTTGGTTCATGGTTAGCCCAAGAAGGCACCTACTTTTTAATGGTTTTTCTATATAATCCATCTCCATGATTGAAGATTTACGCTATAAACAATTAAGCACATGGATTCATCAAGAGTGGCCTCAGGCAACCATAGAAGTTGCCTCTGTTGATGCGAGCTTTCGTCGATACTTTCGTATTAATAATAATGGCAAAACAAGTATTGCCATGGATGCGCCGCCGGATAAGGAAGATTGCAAACCATTTATTGATATTACGCAACGCTTACTGAAAGCAAATGTGCATGCGCCAGAGATTATGCGGCAGGATTTAGCCCAAGGGTTTTTACTATTGGAAGACCTTGGCAGTAAAGACTATCTCGATTATTTAAATCCTGACTCGGCAGATACGCTTTATGCAGATGCCATGCAATCGTTATTAAAAATTCAACAAGCTAAAACTCACAACTTGCCTGATTATGATGCTGATTTTCTCTTGTTAGAAATGCAGTATATGCCCGAATGGTTCTTACAAACACATTTTGATATCCATCCTACTTCAGCTCAACAAGAAATCATTAATGAGTGTTTCAGTAAAATTATCAATAAGGTTTTAGAACAACCTCAGGTATTTGTGCATCGCGATTATCATTCGCGAAATCTGATGATTACCGATCAATATAATCCTGGAGTGATTGATTACCAAGATGCAATGCTAGGACCAATCACCTATGATTTGGTTTCATTACTGCGTGATTGTTATATCCAATGGCCAAATCAAAAAGTCGAACATTGGGTATTAGATTTTAAGCATCAACTTGAGCAATCTGGCTCATTATTGAATTTATCTGATGAAACATTTATCGAATGGTTTGATTACATGGGCTTACAACGCCACATAAAAGTGTTGGGAATATTTGCCCGATTAAATCATCGCGATGGTAAATCTAATTACTTAAACGATTTGCCTTTAACACTAGAATATATGATGCAAGTGGCACAAAAATACCATGAAACAAAACCGCTTTATGATTTGTTTATTGAATGGCAAATACCTGAAAAAGTTGGCGCGGTAAAAAACTAATATGAAAGCCATGATACTCGCTGCTGGTCGTGGAGACCGTATGCGACCGCTTACTGATCAGACCCCGAAACCCTTACTTAAAGTGGGTGGAAAACCATTAATAGTGTGGCATATAGAAAACCTAAAAAATGCAGGTTTTAACGACATTGTAATCAATATTGCTTGGTTAGGTGATCAGATTCCTAAGGCATTGGGCGATGGTTCTCAGTTTGGTGTCAACCTGCACTATTCGGATGAGCAAAAAGAAGGTGCGCTTGAAACCGCCGGAGGAATTATCAAAGCATTGCCTTTGTTAAATAGTGAGCCCTTTTTAGTGGTTAATGGCGATGTTTGGTGTAGCTATCCTTACTCAAATATCCATCGATTAAAAAAAGGTGATTTAGCGCATTTAGTTTTGGTTAATAATCCAGAACACAATCCAAAGGGTGACTTCGCGTTAATCGATTCAAGAGTGATTGAAAAAGGCAGTGAAAAATTTACCTTTAGCGGCATTGGCTATTACCATCCTGCTTTATTCAATGATTTAATTCAGGGCAAACGTCCCTTAGCACCACTACTGCGTGAAAAAATGCGCGAAAATCAAATCAGTGGAGAGTATTTTACTGGTGATTGGCGCGATATTGGGACTCCAGAACGATTAGAAGTTTTAAATCAAACATTGTCAGAATAACTAAAACCGCTCAAAAGTAGGGGGGTGTACTTCGACAAGCTCAGCATAAATAATCGACATACTTCGACTAAGCTCATTCCAAGCGCTCTACAGAATTGTCTTTTTAACTAACTTCAGAAGATAATTTTAGGAAATCATCTAATGCGATAGGCTTTGACCAAACATAACCCTGTCCAAAATCACATTTTAATTTTTTCAGTGTAGTCCATTCTTGCTCAGTTTCTACGCCTTCTGCGACTACTTTCAATCCTAAGGTTTTAGCCATTTTTATAATCGCATCTACTATCACAAAATTATCAGATAATTTATTAATGCCAGTAATGAATGAGCGATCAATTTTAAGAAAGTCGACATTTAACTTTGTAAGATAACCCAGGTTTGAATACCCCGTACCAAAATCATCGATGGATAGTGCTAGGCCAAGATCTTTAATTCTACTTAATTCATCTACGACGGCTTCATCATCTTGAAATAATGTATGCTCGGTTAATTCGAGTTCCAAACACTCTGGCGATAGATCTGATTTTTGTAACTCTTCAATAATGATTTGTTCTAGGCCTCCTTGTGCAAATTGAGCGGCTGAAATATTTATTGCAACGGTAAAATTATCGAATCCATTATTTTGTATTTCTTTACATAAGCGACAGGCATTGCTGATGACCCATTCGCCAATACTACAAATGAGTTCTGTAGATTCTATTAATGGAATAAATTCTGCAGGAGAGATGTTTTCTGGATTATTACGTACCCAACGAAGTAACGCTTCGCCGCTTTGAATTTTACCCGTATCAAGATTGACCTGAGGCTGTATAAAAAGCTCTAAATCGTTATTTTTTAATGCAGCTTTCAGTCCATTGATTATGTCCACTTTGCGTCTAGATTGTTTGAGAATTTCATTGTCATAAAATGCGTATTGGTTTTTACCTGATTGTTTAGAATGGTACATGGCTAAATCAGCACGTTTTACAATACTCTCGAAATCATCAGTTTTAGCTTCAACACTCGTTGCACCAATAGAGATGGTGACTTCTACCATATATTCATTAATCTCTATCGATTGTGAGAGATTTTTGAGTATTAACTCAGCAAATAATTCTACGCTGTAGTTTTTAGGTCGGGTAATCACTAACAGAAACTCATCACCACTCAAACGACAGGCTATATCATCTGCGGTAATCAAGCCTTGTAACTGACTGGCTATCTTTTTTAGTAACTCATCACCAAATGAATGATTGTAATAATCATTGATGGCTTTGAAATTATCGATGTCTATAAATAAGAAAGAAATTCTATTTTCTGACTGATTATTTTGCTTTGTTAATAAGCTAAATTTCTGTTTGCAATCCAGTCTACTTGATAAGCCTGTAAGCGGATCATTGTGGATTAATCGTTCTATTTTATCACGTGATTTATTAACGTTTTCAACTTCAGATTTTAGTTTCTTTAACGCGTGCTTCATATCACCACTAAAGCGCCAGGCGGTATATGCTGCAGCCCATAACATCACTAATGTCGTGATTAAATGCCAATAACTAAACTCAGTAGCAACAACAGTATTCCAACCATTAATAGTGGCTACGCCGATGGCGGAAATTAAAATAACAATATATGCGAAAACAGAAAAAAATGTTGCACGAGAACTTATTAACGCAGATATCATTAGAAAAACGGGGAAAACTAAAACCAATCCGGAAGACATCAATCCGCCGTTTTTCCAGAATAAATAGCCTACTAATATTAGATTTACCCAGAGATAAATTTGTTTTGCGAGCTCTATTCTTTCTTTATTCGCGAGGAAATAAAGCAAACACATTAGCAGCAAATCTAAGCCAATTATGATGACGGTATCGTTAGTAAATTTCAGAAAAACGGCACTAAGAACAGTCATTAATTGCACGCAAATAGTCACAGCTAGAACTTGCTTAAACCTAGCGATTAGCTTTGATGTGTGTCTATCTTGGATCGTTTTATCGTGCATTTACTTTACAATTATTTTTATTTTCAATATGTTAGTGTTTTAATTTACCTTAAATGGTTCATTAATATTAAATTTAACCGATTAACGGGACTTTTAGATTTCATTAAAAACTGTAATTAAAACATTATGTTAATATGAGAAGGAGAAAAGATGTCCTTAATAGCCAACACACCAAAACCACCTTACTACGCAGTAATCTTTAGTAATGAAACCACTGACAACACTGAAGGCTATACGAAGATGGCAAAGCGCATGGTTGAGCTTGCTTCACAACAAGATGGTTTTCTAGGTTATGAGTCTGTCCGAGAGGAGTTAGGAATTACAGTGTCGTATTGGACTGATCTTGAATCCATTAAAAAGTGGAAAGCGAATTCTGAGCATCAAATTGCCCAAAAACTGGGCCACGAAAGGTGGTATTCATCCTTTAAAACACGGATTGCGAAGGTTGAGAGAGATTACGGCATGTAAACAATTTAAAAAGACACCCCCCTACTTTTAGGCGGTTTTACAAACCTTCCCTTAGGGTAGTCGTCGCTTCGCTCCAACATTGTCTCGCCAAGGCTCGGCTCTATTTACGTTTTTGTGATTTAAAAACGTAAATAGAGCCGAGCTTGCGAGACAAAAGCTTTAGCTGACCCTTTAGGGTGAGGCGAAGCCGAATAATTTATGCAAAGCTACACGGTTTTAGTAAATAATAGGTTCATCATTCTTAGCCACACTTTCATCTTCTGGGCCAACATGATTATGAAAGGTTTCGTATACAGATTCTGCTTCACCTAACTCATCAAAACTGGCCATATGAAAAATCGCTTCACCTTCATGCACCAACGGTAATGTTGTTCTCCCAATTACCATACCACTCACAGGTGCTTTTATTTCATTTTCAACTTCACCAAATGGGTCACAAATATAACCCAATACATCGCCTTTGTTGATTCGATTACCCATTGGAATAGTGGTTCGTAACACGCCACTTTGTGGTGCTCTAAGCCACTGACTTGAATGCGCAATCGCTGATTCTAACTTATCACGTTTGCGTGATTTAGGAAGCATACCAATTTTACGCATGACGTTGATAATGCCGCTGACACCAGCGCGAATAGAAATCTCATCGAAACGTAATGCTTCTCCTGCTTCGTAAAGCAGAATTTTAGTATCTGTTTTCGCTGCTGTTTCTCTGAGCGTACCCTCACGTAAAGGTGAATTTAGGACTACAGGTGCACCAAAAGCCTTTGCGAGTTCCTTGGTTTCATCATTACTTAAAACAGCTCTAATTTGTGGCAGATTATCACGGGAGACAGCAGCAGTATGGAGATCAATGCCATAGTCGCAATGTGCGGTAATGTTTGCTTGAAATACATGCGCTAGTTTAGAAGCCATTGACCCTTGTTCAGACCCTGGAAAAGATCTATTTAAATCACGACGATCTGGAAGATAGCGGGTTTTATTGATAAAGCCGTAAACATTCACAACAGGGACCGTAATTAAAGTGCCTTTAAGACGCTTAACCGATTTCGAGTTTTTCAAACGACGAATAATTTCTAATCCATTAATTTCATCACCGTGAATGGCGGCACTCACAAATATCGTTGGCCCAGCTTCTTTACCACTGATGACATGCACAGGCATATGAATATTAGAATGTGAATAAAGCCCAGGAAGGGGTAGTGCAATATATTTTGCCTCGCCAGGTTTGACCGTGACTTCCCCTATAGTAATGGCTTTATTTTTTATTCGTTTTCTCGTTGAATTTATTGTTTTCTGTGCTGGTGCGCCCATACTGCTATATTCTTCCTTAATCTAAGCCCTAAATTTAACCCTTACCCCGTGTTCGCGTTTTGCCAACTTTAGCATTCTTTTCGATGAATTCTATCATCATTCCTGCAATATCTTTACCACTTGCGCCTTCTATACCCTCTAAGCCAGGTGAGGAATTGACTTCCATGACTACAGGTCCATTAGCTGATCTCAATAAATCAACACCACACACATTCAATCCCATGGTTTTTGCCGCTTTGACTGCGGTAGCACGTTCTTGTGGTGTAATTTTAACTAATTCAGCCGTACCCCCGCGGTGTAAATTTGATCGAAATTCTCCCGGTGCACCCTGGCGCTTCATTGCAGCCACAACTTTATTGCCCACACAAAGACAACGTATGTCTGCTCCTTTGGCTTCTTTCACAAACTCTTGAATAAGTATTTCAGCTTGTACGCCCATAAATCCCTCGATAACACTCTCAGAAGCTTTTTGCGTTTCAGCCAATACCACGCCGATACCTTGTGTGCCTTCGAGTAACTTAATCACCAACGGTGGGCCACCCACTAAATCGATTAAATCTTTGATATCACCTGGTTTATTGGCAAAACCTGTTTCAGGAATTCCCACACCTTTGCGGGATAGTAGTTGCATGGACCGAAGTTTATCGCGCGAGCGGGTGATGGCGACTGACTCATTTAAAGGATAAATGCCCATCATTTCAAATTGACGTAACACCGCTGTACCATAAAAGGTAACCGAAGCACCGATTCGTGGGATTACCGCATCAAAGCCTTCAAGCGCTTGACCACGCAGGTGAATCGTTAAGTTATTCGCCCCAATATTCATATAACAGCGTAAAACATCTATGACTTGTACTTCGTGACCACGCTGTTTCGCGGCTTCCACCAAACGACTCGTCGAATATAGCTTTTTATTACGCGATAAAATTGCAATTTTCATTAAACAGATACTCCATTCTTTTTATTCATTATGGCTTTTAGTTTTCAATAAACCGACACCAACTAATACTAAGAATAGACCAACAACGTGTTCCCAACCGAAATCTTCACCTAAAAACACCACCGCGATAAAAATAGTAAATACTGGGCCGATGCTACCCGTAATACTCATGCGTGTTGCCCCGATGCGATTAATCGCCTCAGCGCTAAAAAAACTAGGAATCAAGGTACAGAAAACGGCCAGTAAAAAAGATAATAGCCACACTTTTGGGTTCACATTTAAAGCACTCAAGTTATGCGTCGCAAAAAATTGTATGGTGATATAAACAACAGCTGTAGACATCGCGATACTGGTAAAAATCAAACTGCCTAAAGTTGAAATCAGCGCTTTGCTAAACACCACATAAATGGAAAAGAAAAATGCAGCACCTGCAACTAACATTGTGCCTTGAACTAAATTCTGATTGCCCGCCCCAGCTTCATTAAAAAACAGAAACCCGACACCGGCGTAACTTAGAATCATTGAAATAAAGACTTTAATCGTTATTTTTTCACGAAAAAATATCCAACTGAGAATCGCTACTATGATCGGGTAAGTAAATAAAACCAAGCGCTCTAACTGTGCAGATATATGATGCAAACTCTCAAAATCTAAATAGGAGGCGAGATAATAGCCAAAAAAGCCCAAGCTTATGGTGATAGCAATATTGCGCGAATTTAGTTTTGCCGCTTTAGCAGGTCGCGTTTTAAGCGCATACACCAATACCAAAATATACAGCGGAAAAGCGATAGTCATACGCAAAAACATCAAGGTTGTTGTATCAACGCCTTCAATAAAAGCAAGCTTGATAAAGATTGACTTCAAAGAGAATAACATCGTGCCCGCAATCGCAAATAAGAAACCACTGACCTGTAGGTTTTGTCGTTTTTTATTGTTATGAGGAGTCGCTGACATATTTGCCCTATCGTTTTTCGCAGTGTAGCAGTAATTAGAAAAGACACCCCCCCACTTTTTTGGGTTTTTATTTCTAGATGGATATAAATCCATTGTGTTATCTTATTGCTATCAATCCAAACTGGAGAAAACATGTTAACTAACGTTTATAAAATTACCTTTAGCTTTTTACTATTAATATTTAGTCTGACTTCGCAGGCGAACGAAGTCGAAATCACCAATGTCGTCGCACATCAAGGCAGCGATAAAACATGGACGTTTGCTGTGACTTTAAAGCATGGGGATACAGGCTGGGATCATTACGCTAATGAATGGCAGGTCATTGCGCCAGACAATAAAATTCTCGCTACTAGAACGCTTTATCACCCCCATGTAGAAGAGCAACCCTTTACCCGTAATACCTCGGGGGTGAAAATTCCTGCAAGTATGGAAACGGTTCGAATTATCGCCAAAGATACGGTCCATGGATTAGCCAAAACAGCGATGCAAATAAACCTAAAAACCAAAGAATTAACACCGGTTAAATTAGAGCTTAAAAAGAAATAAAGGCAGCTTGCGATGGATAAAGAGCAAAAAAAAGCGAATGAAAATCTAAAAGAATTTATTCGCTATTCATCTAATCCATGGCGGATAGTTTGGACCAACTTCGTAGCCGGTGTATTCAGAGGTCTGGGCGCAATTATCGGTGCCTCGGTGTTTATTGCAACGATGATTTGGTTACTGACATTATTTGTTGATATCCCTTTAATTGGCGAATACGCTTCTAATGCAAAAAACACCGTAATCGGCTATGTTAACGATACTAATTATAACGATGAATTCGAGCGCATGAGCCAAACGCTTGAGAATATCGAAAAAGCATTGGCAAAAGATAAATCACAATAATTATCTAAAAAGACACCCCCCAACTTTTAAGGGTTTTTGGGGAGAAAATGCCCAAAAGTAGGGGGGTGTCTTTTAAAACGTTTTAACATCATTTTTTCAACTAAACTGTAATTATTCAATTAACGGTTTCAGTCATGTCGGATATTGATCACATCCTCGAACAATTAAGCCTAGTGCAACCGCCGATAGCTTCAAGCCCGTCATTACCACCTCAATGCTATAGCTCACCTGAATTTTTGGAGTATGAAAAACAACAACTGTTTTTAACATCATGGATAGCGGTTGGTAGGGCAGACCAATGGCAAAACGCAGGCGATTACAGCACTTTTGAAATGTTTGATATTCCTATTATTATCATTCGAGATAAACACAACAACATCAATGCATTTGCTAATAACTGTCGCCATCGCAGTGCGAAATTGCTGCAAGGCAAGGGGAATTGTCGAACCATTGCGTGCCCATTTCATTGTTGGACTTATGATCTAGAAGGCAATTTAATTTTTACACCGAAACTCGAAAACGGCGAAACATTTGATTATGCAGATTACGGATTGATCGATATTCAATGCGAACTCCGAGATGGTTTTGTGTTTGTGAATTTGCATAAAAACTCAGAGTCGATTGCTGATTGGCTAGGCGAATTTTCAAAGATCCACGCACCATGGAAATTTGACGAAATGGTAAGCTATAAACGCCATGAGTTCACCGTTAATTGCAACTGGAAAGCCTTTTTGGATGTGTTCAATGAATATTATCATCTGCCCTATATTCACCCTGCAACGATCAATGAAGCTTACCAAGAACCAGAGTCCGCAGAGATCATGCAAGGGAATTTTGCCAGCCAATTTGGCAGTACTGAAGGTAGCGGTGGATTACTCGAAGAAACGCAGCAATATATGTTGCCAACAACTGCCGGCATGAATCATAAAGAAGCCAATGGCGTGCGCTATACATGGGTATATCCAAATCTAACATTTGCTGCAAGCCCTGAGGCCACATGGATTTATGAAGCTCTACCGATTACAGCAACAAAATCTCAAATTGCACTCACCTTATGTTTTCCACAAAGCTCAACCAAGCTAGATGATTTTGCAACAAAAGCTGATTTTTACTACCAACGATTAATCGCCGCGATAAATGAAGATATACCAGCGCTAGAAAACCAACAATTAGGTTTAAACTCACCGCTCGCACAACAAGGTCGTTATCACGAATTGTTAGAGCCGAATGTGGCACATTTTGATTTTTGGTATGCTGAGAAAATGACTAAAACAGTCAAAAAGTAGGGGGGTGTGCTTCGGTATACTTCGACTACGCTCTCTAAAAGTCTCTTACAAAGCTGTCTGTTAATTGATTTGTTTGGGTAACATAAACGAAATGCTACCAGCCAAAACTAAAAATAGTGTAGAAACCCATAAGCACCCAATCAAACCATAAGTTTGATAAATAAAACCCGATAACACGGTACCTATCAATCTGCCCGCAGCGTTTGCCATGTAATAAAAGCCAACATTCATCGCTACTTTATCCTGATCGGCATAAGCAAGAATTAAGTATGAGTGAACCGCAGAATTTATCGCGAAGACGATGCCAAAGATAAATAACCCTATGATTAGGATGTACTCGGTATTGTTGATATCTGGTGTTTGAAGACTGGGACTTTGCATCAAGGAGAGTGCAATGCCTAAAGGAATCAAAGCTAGGATGAATGCCAGTATCTTTGCTGTTAAGCCAGTGGGAGTCTGCTTACGTAATATTCTCGGCGCTAACGCTTGCACGATGCCATAGCCAATTATCCATACTGCCATGAAGGTTCCAACTTGGGTGAAACTCCAATCGAGGATTTCAACCAAAAACACGGGTAAGGCAACAACAAACCAAACATCACGCGAACCAAACAGAAAAAAACGAGCACCAGAGAGCCAGTTAATGGCGGCTGTATTAGAAAATACTTGAGAGAACTTTGGTTTACTTTTACTTTTGCCAATATCTCGTGGCAGTAAAATCAAAGTAATGATTAGCACTAAAAATAAACCACCTGCAAGGATCGCTAGCGAAGCACGAAACCCTGCAACATCCAATAAAAAGGCACCCAAAAAATAACCTACCCCTTTAAGCGCGTTTTTAGAACCCGTCAGTACCGCTACCCATTTAAAAAGTTTTGAAGATTGATTCGAGTAATCTTGGCTATCGGCAACAACTGTTTTAACGCCCGCCTTGGCAGACATTTTATTCAAATCTTTGGCGATGCCAGATAAGGCTTGGGCGAACATGACATACGCGACGCTTAACATATTGTCAGATACGGTAAGCATTAATAAAGCGATGACTTGAAGTGCCATACCGATGTGCATGGTGATATTTAAGCCTAACCTCGCGGCTAACCATCCGCCGACAAGATTGGTAACGATGCCGAAGAATTCATAAAATAAAAACAGCATAGCCACTTCGAATGCTGAATAACCCAGCAAGTGAAAATACAAAACCACCAGCATTCGAATCGCCCCGTCAGTTAGGGTAAACGCCCAGTACCCAGCGGTGATAGCGAGATAGTTTTTGAGATTTGTTTGCATTCTTGAAGCGAAATTGTTGGCGTAGATTTATTCTAACAGCTGAATATAAAAATCCCATGACATGCTTTCTATTTATTTGGATATAAGTTCAAATAGGTACCACTCGTCACATATATTTGCAAGCAATATAAACCATATGTTTATATCGCTGCCGCTACACCCAACGTTTCTCAATAATCAAAAAAAGGTAATTTACATGAAATTAAAATCAATATTCTTCGCAGTTTTTCTTACATTAATCTCTTTTTCGGCTTCAGCTGAAATTGTTAACTTGAATAAAGCAAATGCAAGTACATTGCAGCATTATCTCAAGGGAGTTGGTGAGGTAAGAGCAAAAAATATTGTTAAGTATCGTCAACAAAATAAAAAATTTAAAAGTGTTGAAGAAATTCAACAAGTAGACGGCATTGGTGAAGCTATCTATAAAAATATAAAATCAAAGCTATCTTTAACGAAAGGTGTCACCGTTGTGCCTGAAAAGAAGAAAACTAAAACGAAAAAAGTGGTAAAAAAGAAAACTAAAGCGACCAGTAAAAAAGTTAGCAGTAAGAAGGCTAAGAAAAAATCAGATAAAAGCTAATTTCTTAATGGCAAGTGCATAAAAAAACCAGGATTATCCTGGTTTTTTTATGCGCGTATTTAGATCGAAGTTATAAACTTCATAAAAGTAGGGGGGTGTCTTATAATGATCTTACAGCAATAAAAAAGACACCCCCCTACTTTTAGGCTTTTTTAAATATAGTTAACACTAGAACTCCTTATGAGCATAAAACAACTACCCCCCCATTTAGTCAATCAAATTGCTGCAGGTGAAGTAGTTGAACGTCCAGCTTCGGTCGTTAAAGAGTTGCTGGAGAACTCGATTGATGCTGGTTCGAAAAAAATTGAAATTGATATCGAGCAAGGCGGTGTAAAACGCATTCGAATTCGTGATGACGGTAAGGGTATTCCTAAAGATGAACTATCTTTGGCACTGAGTCGTCATGCGACCAGTAAAATTGCTTCTTTAGACGATTTAGAACAAGTCATGTCTTTAGGTTTTCGTGGCGAAGCTCTGCCCAGTATAGCTTCCGTTTCACGCATGACAGTCAGCTCAAAAACAGCTTATAGCGATCAAGGTTGGACCTTAACTGATGATGGCCAAGAAAATTTTGATGAACCAGCCCCCATTGCACATGCAAAAGGTACAACGATTGATGTGCGTGATTTATTTTACAATGTCCCAGCACGACGTAAGTTTTTAAAAACCGAAAATACCGAATTCAAACATCTTTCGGAAGTCGTTAAGAAAATTTCGCTGAGTAATTTTCAAATCGGAATTACCTTACGCCACGGTAATCGCAATGTGCTATCACTTCAGCCTGCTAAAGATCGCGCAGGTGCAGATCGACGTGTCGCTGAAATTTGTGGCCCCGCGTTTATGGACCAATCACTGTATTTAGACTTCGAAGCAGCAGGCTTAAAGCTTTGGGGTTGGGTGGGTTTGCCAACCTTTTCACGTTCACAAGCGGACTTACAATATTTTTATGTGAATGGTCGTATTATCAAAGATCGTGTGGTTACGCATGCGGTACGCCAAGCTTACAGCGATGTCTTATTTCATGGGCGTCACCCGGCTTATGTATTATTTCTTGAGCTTGCTCCCGAAAAGGTGGATGTGAATGCACATCCAACCAAGCATGAAGTGCGTTTTCGTGATTCTCGTTTAGTACATGACTTTTTGTATCGAACCCTGCATCAAGCATTGGCTGATGTTAGACCAAATGAAGCTGATGAGAATAGACCAGAACTTCCTGATAATATGAGCCGTAGGCAATATGATGCGGAGGCGATTCGTTCGCAACAGAATTTAACTATTCCTGTGGAACAAACGCAATCAAGCGCGGGTATGCAAACTAACTATGCGCGAGCTTACACACCAACGCATGCGACGGGACAGGTCGCAGATCAAATGGCTGTATATAATCGTTTGCATGAGTCGGGCAGCAGCAGTGCCAGTCGACCTGCACCCTTAGCAGATAAATTCTACGATAAACTTTCAACACGTGTGGATTCATCACTACCCATTGATAGCACCAGTGATGATGGTAGTGTTCCTCCGCTTGGGTTTGCTGTAGCGCAATTGCATGGTATTTATATTCTTGCTGAAAATGCAGAAGGCTTAGTGGTAGTGGATATGCACGCCGCACACGAACGCATTACCTATGAATACCTAAAGAAAAGTATGTCGGATGATAGTATTCGATCTCAGCCCTTGCTGGTTCCGAGCTCATTGGCAGTCAGCCAAAAAGAGGGCGATTGCGCTGAGGAGTTTGCTCATACTTTTCAGCAACTAGGTTTTGAACTCAACAGACTCGCACCAGAAAAGTTAGCGATTCGTGCAGTACCCAGCTTGTTAAAGGATTCAAATGTCGAACAGCTTGTTCGCGATGTGCTTTCCGATTTACTGGAGCATGGTAGTAGCGAACGCATTCAGCAAGAAATGAACGAAATACTGTCAACTATGGCTTGTCATGGTTCAGTGAGGGCAAATCATCGGCTTACGATTCCTGAAATGAATGCCTTATTGCGTGATATGGAACGCACTGAACGAAGCGGTCAATGTAATCATGGGCGTCCCACCTGGACGCAAATGTCAGTCGATCAATTGGATAAATTGTTCATGAGAGGCCAATAAAACACTGTAAATTTAAATCTTAGAACGTTCAATTTTTAACAGATACAATTGTTTTTATAATAGTGATTTTTCCATATTTTTATTTTATACAAAACATGTACAAACAATTAATATTCAGATCAAGTTAAGGTCTAATTAGTTAAAGTAAGCCAGCTTATAATTAAAATAAACACTGATGTTGAAATTTCTGAATAACAATATTCATACCAAAAAAAGAAGCTTAAGAGATCAGCTCATCCTTTTTGCCTGTGGTATATCTTGTGTTTTCATGTTCCCTTTTTCAATCTATCGACTTTTGATCGAAGATTATTCTATTGCCGCCATTGATTTTTTAATAGGTGTAGGTTTAGTAACAATTTTTATTCAAACTTGGCGTTCAAGTGAATTAAAGTATTTGAATACCATAGCAGTAACGAGTTTCATGATGGGGGTATTATGGGTGATGCAAACGCGAGGTCTGAGTATGATTTTTTGGGCCTTCCCTACAATGGGTTTTACGTATTTTGTACTGAGATCTAGAGAAGCCATTTTACTAAATACGCTCTTTATCCTAGTTATCACATATATTTTCTTTGCAGTACTTACAAAAAACCAAGCTCTGAGTATTTATCCAAGTTTAATTTTGGCTTGTTTGTTTGGCTATGGGTTTAGCTTATGTTCTGAAAGTCAAAACAAAAAGCAGCTTAAACTCGTTTCTGAAGATACTTTAACAGAAGTTAAAAATAGACGCTCTTTTGACGATAAAATTGAAGAAGTGCTGGAACAGAATAAACGCACAGCAATGCCTGTTTGTTTACTTTTGCTTGATTTGGATTTCTTTAAGAAAATAAATGATAATTATGGGCATAAGCAAGGTGATAAAGTTTTATTCGATTTTGCTCAGCGCGTAAAGTTGATGATACGAAATACAGATTATATATATCGCTTTGGTGGTGAAGAATTTGTGATTATCGCGACTAATCTAAAATTAGAAAATGCTTTTAGTTTTGCAGATTCAATTCGTGAGACTGTGGAACTAACACCAAGTTTGGCTAAATACAATGTTACTGTGTCTATAGGTGTATCCGAAATTAACAAAGCTGACGATGCAGATAGTTGGTTTAGAAGAACTGATCTGGCTTTATATGAGGCTAAATCTCAAGGAAGAAACAGAGTATGTCTCGCAGCCCAAAATGAATCTGGTGATGTTCATTTTATTCAATCAAATCTTAATAAAGACGTAAAATACCCCTCTAGAAAAAGCGCAGATGCTGAGTGCAATATAAATAAAGAACAACAAATGAGCGTGCATAATAATTTAGAGAAAATTAAAAAAGAGAAAAATTTAGATAATTCAACGATTTCTTAGTTTCTTAGAGTAGTTCTTAAAGGGTTGATACATTATTATCTACCCATGAGTTTACCCCCCGCTATCTTCATTATAGGTCCAACCGCTTCAGGTAAAACTGGACTTGCTATTAAGTTGATGAAGCATTTCCCCATCGAAATAATCAGTGTCGACTCGGCATTGGTTTATAAAGATATGGATATTGGTACAGCAAAACCAACGGCAGATGAATTAGCTGAAGCGCCGCATCGTTTAATAAGTTTTCTCGACCCTGCAGAAGCCTATTCCGCTGCAGATTTTCGACGAGATGCTTTGCGTGAAATGGCTGACATTACCGCAGCTGGAAAAATCCCAGTACTGGTTGGCGGCACTATGTTGTATTACCGGGCTTTAGAATATGGTTTAGCCGTTTTACCCGAAGCAGATGTTGCGTTACGGGAAAAATTATCCCTAGAAGCGGATCAAATCGGTTGGGATGGCATGCATAAAAAACTATCCGAGATTGACCCCGCCTCTGGTGAAAGATTACATCCAAATGATAAGCAACGAATTCAACGTGCCCTAGAAGTTTTTGAGTTAACCGGTAAATCATTAACTCAACATCAAATCGAACATCAACAAAATAAAGGAAATGCATTACCCTATCGCTTATTAAAAATTGCA
The DNA here is from genome assembly GCA_937974135.1 of uncultured Cocleimonas sp. Lineage (GTDB taxonomy): Bacteria > Pseudomonadota > Gammaproteobacteria > Thiotrichales > Thiotrichaceae > Cocleimonas. The sequence continues at coordinate 15,798 of CALJIH010000052.1, forward strand.
TTGATCCCTGAAGAAAGAGAATGGATTCGAGAGTTGGCAGATATTCGTTTTAGGCAAATGCTTGAAGATGGTTTTATCGATGAAGTAAAGTCTCTATTTGCACGAGATGACTTACACATGGATTTACCTTCCATTCGATGTGTCGGTTACCGTCAAGCTTGGCAATACCTTGAAGGTGAATTGAATTACGAAGAAATGATCGAACGCGCAGTGATTGCCACAAGGCAACTTGCTAAGCGACAAATGACCTGGATGCGCTCAGAAAAAAACATCACTCCTTACGGGGCTAAAACTTATGATTTAGACTCTATAATTGTTGATATACAAGGATTTGTTACGCCAGACTAGCCTCTTTTTTTCTATCTTTTGTATAGATTTTATTGAATAAGTCGATTTTACTGACTTAAATACGCCTCTTATCGTTAATTGAGTAGAAAATAAGCATCATTTTTTACTTTTTTCCTAAACCTGTTATTATTCAGCAGTCTGTAAGGATGCAGAATTGCTGCCTCTTTTTAAGCTAAAAAGTGTCACTTGTTGTTAGCAAGCTTAAATAGCAGCCCTAAATAAAATATTAATAACCACAAGCAAATAATAAATCAGGAGTAAATCATGTCGACAAAAGGGCATATGTTACAAGAACCCTTCCTAAACGCTTTGCGTAAAGAGCGTATTCCCGTTGCAATTTATCTTGTAAACGGTATCAAATTACAAGGTCATGTAGAATCTTTCGATCAGTTTGTAATTCTTTTAGGAAGCACAGTAAGCCAGCTTGTTTATAAACACGCAGTATCAACGATTGTTCCTTCTCGTCCGATTAAATTGACGGTAGAAGAAGAGTAAAACACTAGTTGGAATTATTTGACAAACTCAGTCAGGGTGAAGCCCTGATTGAGAGTGCCATTTTGGTACAAATTAAGTTTAGTTCAAACTCAAGTTCTGGTCGTTCTGGCCAAGAACAACAAGACATTAACGAATTTACTGAACTAGTGCGATCCGCAGGAGCGCATAGCTCTACACTTATCACTGGCTCACGCGCATCCCCAGATTCTCGATACTTCGTTGGTTCTGGAAAAGCTGATGAAATCAAAACAGCCGTCAATGTACACGATGCCGATGTGGTTATATTTGATCATGCCTTAACACCCGCACAACAACGTAATTTAGAACGCCATTTCGATTGTCGGGTGCTTGATCGTACCGCGTTAATCCTCGATATATTTGCACAACGTGCGCAATCCCATGAGGGTAAGTTGCAGGTTGAGTTAGCGCAGTTAAAGCATATGTCGACACGTTTGGTACGCGGTTGGACTCACCTTGAAAGGCAGAAAGGTGGTATCGGTATGCGTGGCCCAGGTGAAACCCAGTTAGAAACTGACCGTCGCTTATTGAGCATTCGTATCAAACAAATCAATAAGCGCCTTGAGAAAGTTGGCAAGCAGCGCGAGCAAGGCAGACAACAACGGAAAAAATCAGAAGTACC